>CAZIIB010000289.1:0-5396 GCA_964539125.1 uncultured Thermoanaerobaculia bacterium
TCGCCTCGAGCGGCGAGCTCGTCCTGGCCCGTCTGGTCGAGGGCGTTTCGGCGGAGGAGGACGAGGCCCAGCTCGACTCGGTAGCCGGTCTGCAGGCCCACGACCGCCTCACCCTGGTCGCCGCCGGCGACCCCTTCGTCCGCTTGGAGACGACCCTCGCCACCGTCGACCGGGCGACCCTCAAGGTGAGCTTTTCTGACCCCCTTGGCCGGGATCTTCCCGCCGGCAGCTCCGTCCTCGGTCCGGGGTTCCGGCTGACCTTCCGCGAGCGCGCCGCGGGCCGCGTCGTGCGCGAGGAGGTGTTCGACGACCTCGCCCTCGACCCGCGCCACGAGCGCTACGCCCCGACCCTGGTCGACGGCGACCCGGAGGAAGAGGACTACGTCCGCCGGCCGGCCACCGGCCGATCGCTCCTGGTGCGCCTCCGGGACCTCCAGGGCGAGACCCCGGGAGGGCGGCCGGCGGCCGTCGAGGGAGCCCGGCTCGCCGGCGGCTCCGACGGTCCCCACGACTTCGGCGACGACGCCGTGCGCTACTACACCGGCTACGACGGCGGCGCGCCCGTCGATCCGCCCCTCGGGCCGCCGGCTCCCGAGAGCCTCGCCGGCCGACGACGACGGCTGGGCGGCCTCGCGGCCCTCGAGGAGGTCCGGGAGGTCGGCACCGTCGCGCTGCCCGACCTGGTCGTCGCGGACCTCTTCCGGGCGGTGCCCGCGGCGCACGTCCCGGAGGCCGGGATCGTCTGCGCGCAGCCCGCCCGCGGCGCCCTCGACCCCGACACCCTGCGCCGCGGCCAGCGGGAGATGCTCGGCCACTGCCGCGCCCAGGGCGATCGCTTCGCCCTGCTCGACCCTCCACCGGGGGCCGAGGTCGGCCGCGGCGAGCTCCCCGTGGAGCGCTGGGCCTCGGCCCTCGGTCCGCTGGCCGAGGCGCTCTTCGGAGCCCTCTATTACCCCTGGATCGAGGAGCGCGCCGCAGACTTCGAGGGCCGGCGCCTGCTGATCCCGCCGAGCGGTCACCTGGCGGGGGTCTTCGAGCAGGCCGAGCGCGAGCGCGGCCTCGGCAAGGCGCCGGCCAACGAGACCCTGCGGGGCGTCGTCGACCTCGAGACCTGCGTCTCCGACGCCGAGCAGGCGCTCCTCAACCCCTTGGGGGTCAACTGCCTGCGGCTCCTGCCCGGCCGCGGGCTCCGCGTGTGGGGGGCGCGCACCCTCTCACGCGATCCCCTGTGGCGCTACGTCAACGTCCGACGGGTGGCCCTGGCCGTCGTCAAGCAGATCCTGGCGAGGCTCCAGTGGACGGTCTTCGAGCCCGCCGACCGCCGCCTGCGCGACCGGATCGTTGCCACCCTGAGCCTGTTCCTGGGGCGCCTGTTCGTCGCCGGCGCCCTGGCCGGTGAAACGCCGGAGGAGGCCTTCTACGTCAAGTGCGACGACGAGACCAACCCGCCGGAAGTCGTCGAGCGCGGCCAGGTGGTGACCGAGGTCGGCTTCGCCCCGGCGCACCCGGCCGAGTTCGTGGTGGTGACCGTGCGGCGGAGCGCCGACGCCCTGTCGGCGGCCGAGCGGGGAGCCTAGGAGGCGCGAGCGACCGTGGCCCGACGAGACACCGACCCGTACACCGGTTTCCGCTTCACCCTCGAGCTCGGCAACGTCCAGGCCGCGGGCTTCGCCGAGTGCACCGGGCTCGGCATGGAGACCAAGGTGCTCGAGTACGTCGAGGGCGGCCGCAACGAGACCACTCTCCGCTTCCCCGAGGTCACGGCCTACGGCAACGTGACCCTGCGCAGGGGGATCACCAAGTCCAACGAGCTCATCGACTGGCAGCTCGACGTGGCGCGCGGGACCTTCCAGGTCAATCCGCGGGACCAGGACCCGAGCGTGGCGATCGTGCTGATGGACGAGAAGGGCCAGCCCGTCAAGCGCTGGAACCTGGTACGGGCGCTGCCGGTCAAGTGGAACGGTCCGGACCTCAAGGCCGCCTCCAGCGAGGTGGCCATCGAGACGCTGGAGCTCGCCCACGAGGGCCTGCTTCCCGGGTAGGAGCGCGATGAACGGTACGACGCACATCGGCGACGTCACCCAGACGCTCGAAGACCTGCTGACGGACTCCCAGCAGCCGGCCGACCTGTTCGACGTCTCGCTGCTCTCGCCGGCGGAGGAGGCCGTCGAGGCGGGCATGAAGCCGAAGGTGAACCTCTACCTCTACCGGGTGATGGAGAACTCCAACGCCAAGAACCGGAGCTGGCTCGCGGTGGGCTCCGAAGCGCTCCACTACCCGCCCCTCGCCCTCGACCTCTCCTACGTCCTCACTCCTTACGCCGACAACCGGATCGACGAGCACCGAGTGCTGGGCGAGGCGATGCGCATCCTCTACGACCACGCCATCGTTTCGGGCCCCGACCTTCGGGGAACGCTCTCCGGAACGCTCGAGAACCTGAAGATCGACCTCTGTGCCCTGACCCTCGAAGACCTGACCCGGGTGTGGAACGCCTTCAACCAGCCCTACCGGCTGTCGGTCTGCTACATGGTGCGGATCGTCTTCATCGAGTCGGCGACCGAGCGGCCCGCGCGACGGGTGGTCGAGAAGGTGGAGGAGTATGCCTAGCGCGGCCCTCCCGGAGCGGCGCTGGGTCCGCGGCTACGCCGACGGGCGCGAGCACCTGCACGACGCCCTGGGGCGCCTCGACCAGCGGCTCCGGCTCGCCGTCGCCCGTCACCGGCTCGCCCCGTCGGCCGGCGGCCTCGACGACCTGCGGGGGCTCTACATCTCCGAGGCCGAGATCGACGCTCTGGTCCACGAGGAGGAGGCGCCCGGCGGCCCCGGCCCCGCCGCCCTCGTCCAGGCGCTCGAAGAGGCCGGTGAGCGGCTGGAGGAGCGCACGGCCCGGGCCCTCGAGGACGGGGTCCACTTGCCCCTCGTGGCCCTCGCTCGCCGCTTCGCCCTGACCGACTTCGACCTCGAGGCGCTCCTCGTCTGCCTGGCGCCCGAGATCGGCCCCGGCTACGAGAAGCTCTACGCCTACCTGCACGACGACGTCACCCGCAAGCGGCCGTCGCCCGGGCTGATCCTGGCGCTCCTGTGCGAGGAGCCCGAGGAGCGCCTCGACCGGCGCGCCCGCTTTGCCGCCGACGCCCCGCTCCTCGGACACCGGCTGCTCCTGCGCGCCGACGGCGCCGGCGACGAGCCCGGGCTCCTGTCCCGGCCGCTGGTGATGGACGAGCGGATCGTCGGATACCTGCTCGGAATCGACGCGGTCGACGAGCGGATCGCCCCGTTCACCCACGTGGTCCGCCCCCTCGCCGCGAGCGAGGGCCCGGCGTCCGTTTCGCCCGCGGGCGGCGAGGCGCCCCGCCGTCTCGTCTTCTGGGGGCCGGCGGGCACCGGCAAGCGCGCCGCCGCCGAGGCCGCGAGCACCCGGGCCGGTCGGGCCCTCCTGGTCGTGGACGTGCCGGACCTCCTGGCGCGGGCCGGCGATCTCCGGGCCGCCGGCGAGCGGATCGTCCGCGAGGCGGCGCTGCGACCCGCCGACGTCTACCTCGACGGCGCCGAGGCCCTGCTCGACGAGGCGGCCCCGGCCGGGGCCGCCCGCGACCTCTTCCGGAGCCTCGACGCGGCCCCGGCGGCGGTCGTGGTGGGCAGCCTGCGCCCCTGGCCTCCGCTCGCCTCCGGCGAGGAGGGCGCCTACCGGCGGGTCGCCTTCGCGCCGCCGGCGGCCGAGGAGCGCCTGGACCTCTGGCACCGCCTGGTCCGCGAGCGGCGCCTCGAGCTCGCTCCGGACGCCGACCTCGGCGCCGTCGCCGAACGCTTCGACTTCCCCCCGGCGTCGATCCGCCTCGCCCTCTCCGAGGCCGCCCAGGAGGCCGCGGCCCGCGTCGGCCCGATTTCGGCCGACGACCTCGCCCGGGCCTGCCGTGCCCAGCGCTCCGGAGGGCTCGCCGCCCTGGCCCGCGAGGTCACCCCGCTCTACACCTGGGAGGACATCGTCCTGCCCGCCGACCGGCTGGCGCAGCTCCGCGAGGTCTCGGCCCACGCCCGCTACCGGCGCCAGGTGTTCGAGACCTGGGGCCTCGAGCGCAAGATCGCCCGGGGCCGTGGGCTGAGCGTGCTGTTCGTGGGCCCCTCGGGCACCGGCAAGACGATGGCGGCCGAGATCCTCGCCGCCGACCTCGGCCTCGACCTCTACACGGTCGACCTCGCCTCGGTGGTCAGCAAGTACATCGGCGAGACCGAGAAGAACATGGCCCGGATCTTCGAGCAGGCCGAGAAGAGCCGGGCGCTGCTCTTCTTCGACGAGGCCGACGCCCTGTTCGGCAAGCGCTCGGCGGTGCGCGACTCCCACGACCGCTACGCCAACATCGAGATCAACTACCTGCTCCAGCGCATGGAGGACCACGACGGTACGGTGATCCTGGCGAGCAACCTGCGCAGAAACATCGACCCCGCCTTCACCCGGCGCCTGCGGTTCGTGGTGGAGTTCCCGCTGCCCGGCGAGGCCGACCGGCGGCGGATCTGGCGGCGCTTGTTCCCGGAGCCGTTGCCCGTCGCCGCCGACGTCGATCTCGACTTCCTGGCCCGGAAGTTCAAGATCACCGGCGGCAGCATCAAGAACATCGTCCTCCACGCCGCCTTCCTGGCCGCTGCCGACGGCGCACCGGTCGCGATGGAACACCTCGTGCGGGCGACGGGGCGCGAGCTCCAGAAGACCGGCAAGCTGCGCGTGCGGGGCGACTTCGAGCAGTACTTCGACCTGGTGCGGGAGGAGGCGCCGTGAGCCGCCGGCGCCGCATGCCGTGGGCGCGCCTCGCCGGCGCGGCGGCCCGGGCGGCCCGCCTCGGCCGCGCGATCGCCGCTCGCCACGGTGGCAGGCCGCGGCCCCGTCCGACCGGGGCGGCGCTCGGCGCCCTCGTCCGCACCCATCGCCGCCTCTTCGCCGGGCGACCGCCCCTCGGCGGCGGCCTCGCTCTCCACCTGAAGCTCGGCCTGCGGGTCGAGCGGACGCGGGCCCTCGCCCTCCGGTTCGAGGGGCTCCACACCTCCACCCTCCGGACCGAGCGGCTCCACACCCTCGCCCTCCGGATTCTGCGCGAGGCGGGTCGGCGCCGAATCCGGCTCCCGCGGGCTCCGGCGGTGGCCGGGCGCGCGCAGCTCCCGCGCCGAGCGACCGCCGACGCTCCCAGCCCGGCCCGGTTGCCTCCGGCGGCCCCCGCCGCCGGCCGAAGCCTCGCGGTGGGCGGGCCTCCCGGGCGCACCTTCGAGCCGCCACCGGGCGCCTCCCCGCCGGAGGCGACCGGGGCGGGCTCCGAGCCGATCGGGACGCGGTCCGCCGCGCGGAGCCGCAGCAGTGTCCTCCCACCACGCCCGGCACCGCGTCCGGTCGCCCGCGCCCTCCCCCA
>CAZIIB010000290.1:0-5395 GCA_964539125.1 uncultured Thermoanaerobaculia bacterium
GCCCTGGTCAATCGACCGGCGATCCTCCTCGCGGACGAGCCGACGGGCAACCTGGACAGCGCGACCTCGGTGGAGATCATGGAGCTCTTCGACCAGCTCCACGACGCGGAGAACACCGTGATCCTGGTCACCCACGAGGCCGAGATCGCCGCCCACGCCTACCGGCAGGTGACCCTGCGGGACGGCCAGGTCCTCTCGGACCTGCCCACCGAGCGCGCCGGCGTCCTGGCGTAGCCTGGACTATTCATGAGCCAGGCTAGGGCAGGCTGCATGACTTGTGATGCGAGGCTGGAAGCGAAGGCGGGCTACGGGTGGGGGCGTCCCCTTCCCCCCCGTGGGGTGGGATGGGTATCGTGGGGTTGCGGGGGGCATCCACTGGACCGAACGGCATGGAATAGCCACCTAGGCGAACTCAGGCTCGAGCGGTGGGCGTGGGAGGGGAACCAGCGCCTCATTACGGCTGGTTCGTCGAACAGGTCTCGACTCTTTGAGGCGAAGCTTCCCGAATAATGCTCTTCTCCGAGAACTTCCGGATCGCCTTCGGCGCCCTGGGGGCCAACAAGCTGCGGGCGATCCTGACGACGCTGGGGATCATCATCGGCGTGGCGGCGGTGGTCGCCGTGGTCTCCATCGTCCAGGGTCTCCAGTACCAGATCACCAATCAGCTCCAGGACATCGGAGCGACCTACGTCCAGGTCGTGCCCCGGCAGGGGTTCGCCCAGCCCGGCCAGATCGTGCGGCGGGTCAAGCTGACCTGGGACGACGGCCTGGCCCTCGAGCAGCGCTTCCCCGAGATCGATCGCATCACGCCCATCATCTTCGGCCAGAAGACCCTGCGATACGGCCAGCACCGCCACCTGCCGTTCGCGGTGCTCGGGGTGACCAGCGACTACCAGGAGGTCGTCTCCCACTACGTGGACCGGGGGCGCTTCCTCTCGCCCATCGACCTGCGCAACCGCCGCAAGGTGGCGGTGGTGGGCAAGACGGTGGTCGACGAGCTCGAGCTGGGCCCCGATCCCCTGGGCAAGGAGATCTACATCGGCGACCTGGCGGTGACGGTGGTGGGGGTGATGGAGGTCCGTGGGCGCAACCTGGGCTTCGACCAGGACGACCTGGCCTTCGTGCCCTTCGACACGGCGCTCCTGCTCTTCGGCCGGGACGCCGGCGACCAGGTGCAGCTCCGGATCCAGCTCAAGGACGCCTCCGACGTGGTCGGCTTCAAGGACGCGGCGAAGGCGCTCCTGCGCAGGCGCCACCACCTGGGCAAGGACGACTCGGACGACTTCGAGATCCAGACCCAGGACGAGATCCTGAAGACCACCAACTCGATCCTCGCGGGGGTCACCGGCGTGGTGGGCGGCGTGGTGGGGATCGCCCTGCTGGTGGGAGGGATCGGGATCATGAACATCATGCTGGTGTCGGTCACCGAGCGCACCCGCGAGATCGGCATCCGCAAGGCGGTGGGCGCTCGGCGGCGCGACATCCTGGTGCAGTTCCTGATCGAGGCGGTGACCCTGGCCCTGGTGGGCGGAGCTGTGGGGATCCTGGGCGGCTACGGGATCGGGGCCCTGGCCGTCTACCTGATCCCCGCCGACCTGCCGCCGGCCCACGTGCCGCTCTGGGCGATCGCCCTCGCAGCCGGCTTCTCAGCGGCGGTGGGCATCCTGTCGGGGATCTATCCGGCGGGCAAGGCCGCGGCCCTCGACCCGATCGACAGCCTGCGCTACGAGTGAGGTTCGGGCGGGGAGGAGAGGGGTGCTGGTGCCGGAGGCGGGATTCGAACCCGCACGGGGTTGCCCCCGGAGGATTTTGAGTCCTCTGCGTCTCCCGTTCCGCCACTCCGGCGCCGGAAAAGCCATCGTAGGCGGGGGACGGCAAGACTGTCAATCCAGCGGCTCGCGGCTCCGCAGCCGAGGCGAGTCTGCGGGGACTCGCCTTGACTCTCCCTCTGCCGTATGCCAGCATCTTAGTCAACAGTCGTTCCTCCCCGGTCTGCCCTCTCGATGAAAGTCCTCCTCGACGCCCTCTCGAGTCCGAGCGCCGTCAAGCGGGAGATGGTCAGCCTCGGCACCGGCTACGTGTTGTTCTTCGCCTCGTGGGCGTTCGCCTACCTCTTCCTCCCCGAGGGTCTGCTGCGCGGCCGGACCGGAGCCAGCCTCGCGGTGCGCGGCATGTCCGACCGCAGCCTTTGGCTGCTGCTGGGACAGATCCTGCTCTGGAACGGCGCGGTCGCCTTCCTGCTCACTCCCCTGGCCTCCCGCGTCGCGGTGGGTCGTTTCTCCCTCGCCTACCTCGTCGGCTTCGGCAACGCGGTCCTCTTCGGCCTCTACCTCGGGACCAACTCGATGCAGGTCCGGCACGCCTCGGTCCCGGCGCCCTCCCTGTCGGTCTTCCTGGGTCCGGGCGCATGGGAGATCGCCGCCTACCTGACCGTCGGGGCGGCCTTGGCGCGGATCTATCGGACCCGCCAATCCTCCTTCTGGACGTTCCAAGGGCGAGGGGTGGAGTCCCCTGCGGTGCTCGGAGTCGCGGACTGGGCGCTCCTCGGACTGGGCGCGGTCCTCCTGGTCGCCATGGCCTGGCTGGAGGCTCACAGGATCCTCGGCAAGGGGTGACGGTGGGCGGAACCGGCCCGGCCCCCCATCCCGTCGTCGGTCGCGCCGCGGAGATCGGCGCGCTGCTCGAGGCCGCCGATTCGGCGCGGCAGGCGGGAGCCGCGGCGGTCCTGGCGCTCCACGGGCCGCCCGGGATCGGAAAGACCGCCCTGACGGCGGCCGTGGAGGAGTCGCTGTCCCTGGACGAGGAGGCGGTCCGGCTGGCCCTCGACCTGCGCCCGGGTGGGTACGACCTCGACCCGGAGACGCCGATGCTCTTCGCGGTCCGACGCCTGCGCCCACAGGTACCGCTGCCTCCGACCCGGGAGGGACTCGAAGCCCTTCTCCGCACCACTCTCCGGGACCACCACGGGATTCTGATCCTCGACGGCGCCGAGAGCGCCGACTCTCTGAAGTGGATCTCCGAGGTGCCGGCGAACTGGGTGATTCTGGTGACCTCGGTCCGATCTCTCGATCTGCCCTTCGCCCGCTCGCTGGCGGTCGAGCCGCTGGCCACCGAGCCGGCCGTCGAGCTGGCGGCCCGGCGCCTCACCGCGGCCGGCCTGGAGCCGGAGCGCTCCCGCGACTGCGCCGACGCGGCGAGCGGCCACCCGCTCCTGATCGAGCTGCTGTGCGGCTGGGTCGCGGCAGCGCCGCAGGCGGCGCGGGAGCTGGGGATCTCGGGAGTCGCTCGGGCGGCGGGGAGCCAGCCCCCCTCGCCCTCGATCGCACCCGTCGTCACGCGCCTCCTCGACGCTCTCGGCGCCTCGGACGAGGCGGACGTCGGCGCCTTGCCGCGTCACCTCGGGAGTCTCGCCCTGGCGCCGACGGCGTTCGATCCGGCGATGGCGGCGGTGCTCCTCGAGCTGCCCGTCCCGGAAGCCGGCGCCGTCCTGGAGAGGCTGGCGCGCGTTGGCCTGCTGGCGAACGACCGGCTGAGCGGCATCTTTCGCCTACCGCGTGCCGTCGCCGAGGCGGTGGAGTCCTCCGGCCGGGGCTTGGACCCCGAAGGGCGCGCAGCGGCTCGCCTCCGCTACGCCCGTTCCGTCCTCGAGGCCGGCGCCCGCATTCACCGGCTCTACCTGCGCGGCGCCGCGGACGCGGTGCGCGCTCGAAGGTTCTTCGAGCAGCTCTGGCCCCACCTCTGGGCGGTGCGGCACTGGCTCGAGGAGGACCACGCGCGCGAGGCGCGACGCCTCCTCGCCGGCTTCGTCCAGGCGATGCCTCACCTGCTTCTCGACGTCTTCTTGATGCCGGACCAGCAGATCGCCTTGATCGCGAGCGCCCTCGCCGCCGCCGAGGAGATCGGAGACCGCCCGGCGCACGCGGCCGGCCTCGGGAACCTGGGCTCCGCCTTTCATCGGAGGAAATGGAAGAGCCGCGCGATCCCCACCCTCCGGCAGGCGTTGGAGGAGGTCCGCGCGGTCGGCGACCGGGCGGCTGAGCTCGGAGTGCTCGACAACCTCGGCTCCATGCTCCGCAGTCCGGAGGAGCTGCCCCAGGCCATTTCGCTTCACGAGCGGCAGCTCGAGATCGCCCGCGAGGCGGGGAACCTCCGCTGGGAAGCCCAGGCGCTCGGCAGCCTGGCCAACGCCACCTGGAGAGTGGAGCGCCCGCGGGAGGCGGAGACGCTCTACCGGCGGTGCCTCGAGCTGATGCGGGAGCTGGAGGATCTTCGGGGCGAAGGTGGCGTCCTCGGCAACCTGGGGCTGTGCCTCGCCGCGCAGGGGCGGTTCGCCGAGGCCCTCCCCTACTACGAGCGGGCGCTGAAGATCGCCCGGGAGCTCGACGACGGCCACGCGGAGTGGAACTGGCTCGACGTGACGGGGGACGCCCTGCGCGAGATCGGCGAGCTCGGGCGGGCGGCGGACGCCTACCGGCGGGCGGTGGACTGCGCCGCGGGGAACGGCCGCAAGACCTCGGCCATGGTCTCCCGCTGGAACCTCGCCGAGGTCTTGCTGGACCAGGGCCGCCCGCACGAAGCCCTCCCCCTGATGGAGACGGTGGTCGCCTTCGAGCGGGCGATCTCCCACCCCGAGGCCGGCACGGACGCCGCGCGCCTCGACGCGGTCCGCGAACGCCTCAGCGCAGAATCCGGCGCTTGAACAGGCCGATCATCAGTTGCAGCAACACGAGGCCGATCAGCGTGTTGCTGACGATCGATCCCCAGATGAACAGCGCGGGAACCTGGACGTCCGACTGCAGGAGCCCGAGCAAGAGGATCCGCGCGTTGAGCACCGGGAGCCAAAGGCTGATGGTGAGCACGACGACCGGCAACCTGCCGAGCGGAAGCATCAGGAGCAGGAGGAGCCCGAGCAGCACGCCGGTGCCCACCTGCTCGACCTGCTTGACGCCGCCGCTGTACGTGGAGATCGCGATCGCCGCGGCCGCGTAGAGGATCGCCGACATGAGAACGGCCCCTTCCAGGCCGAGCAGAGTCGGCAGGTCGAGCGGCAGGCCGGTGAACCGCGCGGCGATCGCGATCGCGAGCGAGGTCACCATGGAGAAGGCGATGGACACGGCGGCCTTGGTCCAGAGCAGGGTCTCGATCTTCAGAGGAGTCACCGTCATCGCCGCCAGGGTGCCCCTCTCCTTCTCCTCGACGATCGAGAGGCTGGTGGCCACCACCGTGATGATGTAGACGTTGAAGAGGAGGAAGAGACCGACCAGGCCGGGCTTGGCCTCGAACATCCAGAAGATGATGTAGGAGCTGATGACCGGGCTGAGAAGGAGGACGATCAGCGTGGAGCTTCCGAAGACCTTCTGGACCTCGAGCTTGAGACTACGTGCGAGCATTGTCA
>CAZIIB010000291.1:0-5392 GCA_964539125.1 uncultured Thermoanaerobaculia bacterium
GGGTCTGGACGTGGAGGCCGTAGCGGCCGTCCTCGGTGGCGCCGTCGAAGTTCAGCACGAAGGCGTAGATCTCGAACTTCTCCCGCGCGCCCTCGAGCTGCGGCAGGTACTCGAAGAGATAGATCGAGCCGGAGAGGTCGAAGTGGGTCGTGACCGTCGAGTCGGCGGCGGCGGCCGGGCGGGCGCCGGCGGCCGTGAGCAGCACGAGCAGGGTGGCGGCCAGGAGCGGGTGTCGGGAGTTGGGCACAGGGGTTTCCTCCGGGTCGTGTGGGAAGGTCGGCGATTCTAGGGTGTTCCCCTCCTATACGCGGAACGGCCGGCGACGGATCGCCTTCGCGCCGTGCCGAGGGGCGGCCTCACGGGACGTAGAGCGCCTCCAGCCGCTCGTAGTGACGCCGGAAGTAGACCCCCACCAGGTGGGCACCGGTGAACAGGCCGTAGACGCCGATCAGCACCGAGGCGACCGTCCCGACCAGCGGAATGAACAGGGTCACGAAGCGCAGCAGGTTGCTCGCGATCAGCAGGCCGGCCAGGAGCACGGTCATCACCAGGGCCTCGGCCGGCGCCACCAGGAGCGCCCGCACGTGGAGGTCGACCCGGGGCAGGAGCCAGAAGCTCTCGAAGACGGCGGTCGCGCCGAGGGTGGGCATCCAGAGCGCCACGCCGAGGAGAAACCCGCCCACCAGGGGCGGGAAGCAGCTCCGCGCCGTCCCGGCGGCGAGCGCCTCGAGGTCCGCGCAGCCCGAGAGCTTGACCAGCACGATCAGGGGGACGAGGGCGATCAAGGTCATCACGAACATGGCGAGGCAGTCGGCCAGGCGCGCGAAGAAGTCCCAGTCGGGCCAGTCGGGCAGCTCGTCGTCCCCCTCCGCCGTGGTGTGCACGATGGTGTAGAGGAGCCGCGGGACCATGATGGCGACGAAGATCGCCGGAATGACGACGATGCAACCGACCACTCCCAGCAAGGAGGGCAGCCAGGCGAAGAGGACGAGGAGCACCACGTAGCTCCAGAAGACCCCGGCGCCCTTGCCCCGGAAAGGGTAGAGGAAGGCCTCGCCCAGGGAGTAGGGCGCCCGCTGGGCCTGGACGCGCCGGAACGCGGGCGAGGTTCGCGGCGCCGCGGCAGGGGCGTCGCCGGCCGGGCCGCCCTCCAGGGGCACCGCCAGCTCGCCGCACAGAGCGCAGAGGATCAGGCGGTGGCCGGGCTTCACACAGGACTCGCACAGACAACGGCCACAACCGTCGCAGCGGTAGGCGGCCCGCTGGTCGGCGTGGACGGCACATCGCTCGGAGCTCCCGGTCATGACACACCTTTCTCCCTCGGCGGGATCTGTCCCCGCGTGCTTCGCTACTCGTGCGAACGAAGAAGGCCGGCGACTTCCTATCGCCCGGGAGCGGGCCTGTCAACCCGCAGGCGGTTCCCGGGAGGGAAGACGGGGCGCGCCCGGCCGGCGCCCGGCTACGAGGCAGCGAGGCGGTAGGCGAGGCGGAGGGCGCCCGAGACGCCCACCTCCCGTGGCGCGAGGGTGCGGGCGTGAAGGCCCAGGAGGCGCTCGAAGAGCTCGGGGTCGGCGGCCAGCGCGCGGACCATGCGGCGGCGAAGCCGGGGCCGGCGCTCGACCGCGAGCAAGGCGCGGATGAGCGCCTCGGGCAGACGGCGCAGGCGCCGGTGGGCGCGCGCGTAGGCCGCCAGCGGCTCGCCGGCGGTCCCCCGGCAGGCTCCGGCCAGGCTCCCGGCGGCGCGCGCCGCTTCGATCGTCTCGAGGGCCTCCACCAGGGCGAAGGCGTGATGAAAAGCGAGGGAGAGGCCCTCGCCGGTGATCGCGTCGAGGTAGCCCGAGGCGTCGCCGACCAGGGCGATCCGCCCCCGGACGACCTCGCGGGGGCGCCGGGCGAGGGGACCGCAGCCCAGGTCCCGGGAGTCGCGCGGAGCTCCGGCGAGCCGGGCGGCGAGGGCCGGCACGCGCGCGAGCAGGGCGTCGAAGCTCGCCGTCGCGCCGCTCCAGAGCATCGCCACCCCCACCCGCTCCCGCCCCGCCGGCGTGACGTAGGCCTCGCAGCCGTCGGCCCAGTAGACCTCCACCCGATCGCTCCACGGTGCGAGTCGATAGTGCCGCCGGACGCCGAAGCGGCCGCCCCCCTTCGGGCCCGGACGCGTCCCGGGGCGACCCGCCGGCCCGGGGGCCTCGAGGCCGGCCCAGCGGCGCACCCGGGAGCCGAGGCCGTCGGCTCCCACCAGCCAGCGTGCGGCGTGCCGGGCGCCGGCGGCGGTCGCGACCGACGGGAGGGCCGCCCCGTCGCCGCCGGAGTCGATGCCGATCACCCGCTCGCCCCAGAGGAGGCGGGCGCCCAGGGCCTCGGCGCGCTCGACCATGGCTTGCTGCAACGCCGTCCGTCGCACTCCGAGCCCGGTGGCCCCGCGCGGGAAGCGCCCCTCGGCTACCGTCTCGCCGTCCAGGTAGCGGATGCCGCGGAAGGGGGCGGCTGCGGTCGCGCCCGGAAGCTCGACCCCCAGCTCGGCGAGGCGGGCCAGGCCGTCGGGCATGAGCCCCTCGCCGCCGGGCGTGTCGATGGGGGGGCTGGCGCGGGCTGGGAGGGTCACCCCCCGGCGGGCCCGGCGGGCCCGCTCGGCGGCGGCCAGCCCGGCCGGCCCGCCGCCGACCACCAGGAGGTCCGAGGTCATTCACGTCCCTCCCGCCGCAGCCGGGCATACGCCAGGCTCGAGCGGGTCATGGCGGCGGCGAGTCGCAACGGGGTGACCGGTGCCGGCGGGTCGAGGGCGCCGGCGAGCCAGCGGCGCAGGGCCTCGCCCCGCCGGAGCTTCCCCGAGGAGGTCCGGGGCAGGGAGCCGGGGTCGAGCACCGCCACCCGGTCGGGCGCGAGGCCGGTACCGGCGAGCACCGCCTCCCGGACGGCCGCCGGCAGCGCCCGGCGCGCCGGCTCCGACGTCCCGTGGGCCGCCTCCACCAGGAGCAGGAGCTCCTCCTGCTCCGCCTCGTCGGGCAGGTAGCTCGCGGCCACGGCGCAACCGGCGCGCGAGCCCGGGGCGGCGCAGGCGGCGGCCTCGATCTCCTCCGGCCCGTAGTTCCGGCCGCGGAGGATCACCAGGTCCTTGGCGCGGCCGGTGAGGTAGAGCTCGCCGCCCGCGAGGAAGCCCAGATCGCCGGTGTCCAGCCAGCCGCCCGCCAGCGCGCGGGCCGTGGCCTCCGGGCGGTTGAGATAGCCCTCCATCAGAGACGGCCCGCGGACCCAGATCCGTCCCACCCGGCCCGCCGGGAGGGCTCGACCCCGCCGGTCGCGCACCTCGATCTCGAAGCCGGGCAGGGGCGAGCCCACCGACACGAGCTCGCGCCCGGTCTCCGGCTCCGCCTCGCGCGGCAATTCGTCCGGTGCTTGGCCCGGCTCGAGGGAGGAGCGTTCGAAGCGCGCGGCCGTGAAGGGACGATCGAGGGGTGCGAAGGTCACGGCCAAAGCCGCCTCCGAGAGGCCGTAGACCGGGGTCAGCGCCTCGGGCCGGAGGCCCCAGCGGCGGAAGCGGGAGGCGAACGCCCGGAGCGTTCGCGCCGAGACCGCCTCGGCACCGTTCAAGGCCACGCGCCAGGAGGAGAGGTCGACCCCCTCCAGCTCCTCGTCGCGGATCTTCTCGACGCACAGGCCGTAGGCGAAGTTCGGGGCCGGCGAGACGGTCGCCCGCGAGCGGGAGATGGCCCGCAGCCAGGCGGCCGGCCGCGTGACGAAGACCTCCGGAGGGAGGAGCGTCAGGTCGGTCCGGCGTTCGAGCGCCGGGAAGACGCACCCGATGAGCCCCATGTCGTGGTAGAGCGGGAGCCACGAGGCGCCCCGGTGGATGAGCTCGTCGGAGTCGGGCCAGAAGCCGTTCAGGATCGCCACCTGGGCGAGCACCGCGCGGTGCGAAAGGGCGACGGGCTTGGGGTCGACGGTGGTGCCGGAGGAGAACTGGACCAGGGCCAGGTCGGAGGGATCGGGGCGAGCGGGCGCGGCGACCGGCGCCGGCCGGCGCGGCAGGCTCTCCAGGGTACGGCAGCCGAGGGCCGGGCGGGCCCGCGCCATCGCCTCGCCCAGGAGGCGGCGCACGCGCCGGTCGGCGAGGACGAGGCGCGCCCCGGCGGCCTCGATCATGCGCGCGGTCCGGCGGTGGTACTCGTCGAGGCGCCCCAGGCGCACCGGCGGGTAGAGCGGCACGGGGACGGCCCCGGCCGCGAGGATGCCGAACAGGGCGTCGAAGAACTCGGGGCACGTGGGGTAGACGAGGGCCACCCGCTCGCCCCCCCCGACGCCCAGCGCCGCGAGGGCGGCGGCGGTCTCCCGCGCGCCCTCCTCCACGCGGCGCCAGGAGAGGAAGGTCGGCCGCTCGCGCCGGTCGAGGAGCGTGAGGCCCCGATCCTCGACTCCCGCGGCCCGCGCCAGGAGATCGATCAGGCTCTCCGGCGCCGCCCTCGCTCCGGCAACCGCGCCGTTCGCCTCTCCCGGCCCGGGCTCAGACATCGCCGAGCTTCCCTTCGACCGCCGCCACCAGGTCGCCGACGGTGGCGATCGCCTCCTCGTCCTCCGGGTCCAGGCAGACCGCGAAGCGGTTCTCCACCTCCACCGCCAGGGTGAGGAGCCGGATCGAGTCGAGCGCCAGATCCTCGACCAGCCGCATCCGGGGCTCGAGGGGGCCCTCGTAGGCCAGGTGCTCCCGGGCGACCTCGCGAATCCCTCGGAGGATCTCCTCCCGGCTCACCGGCCCTCCCCGCCCGCGGCGCCGAGCACGGCCTCCGCCCGGCCTTTCGAAGCTCCCTCGAGCGCGCGCTCCTCGGTGCGGATGCGGTGGGCGAGGAGGACGCCGTCGAGCGCGCTGAAGACGACGGCGGTCGCCCAGGCGGTGTGGACCAGGGGGAGGGCGGCGATCTCGAGGACCACCGCCAGATAGTTGGGGTGGCGAAGGAAGCGGTACGGCCCGGTGGCGATCGGCGCCGCCCCGGGCAGCACGACGATCCGCGTCGTCCAGCGCTCCCCGAGGGTCCGGACGGCCCAGTAGCGAAGCCCCGAGGCGAGGGCCAGAACCCCGAGGGAGAGGGCCGCCAGGACGGGAAGGAACGGCCGCCCGAGGAACCCGACCTCGGCGAGGCACGAGACCAGAAACGCCGCGTGCAGCGCAACCATCCAAGGATAGTGCCCCGCCCCCACCTCCACCCCACCCCGCGCCAACAACCTCCCCACGTTCCGCCGCGCAAGCCGCAGCTCGGCGAGCCGCTGCACCGCCACCAAGACGACCAGGGCGCTGAACCACCAGCGGGTGTCGACTCCCAACATGGCGAGATCCTATCGTCTACCCACCCCTCCCCAGGCGAGGAGCTGGAGGCAGCCGGGCCATCTCGGCGGAGCGGGC
>CAZIIB010000292.1:0-5384 GCA_964539125.1 uncultured Thermoanaerobaculia bacterium
AGAAAAAAAGGGCGCGGGAGCGTCTCCGCCCCCACGCCTCGCAGCCCCATGAATGACGCCGACCCCGGCCTCTGAGAGGCCGGAGCGGCGTCGGGTCGTGTGAACGGGCCCTACTGGATCGGCAGCAGGTCCTCGTTCGGATGCTCGGGCACGCGCAGGCTCTTCAGGAACGAGAGCAGCGCGAGCTGGTCTTGCTTGTGCAGGGCGAGGAAGTTGTCCCGCACCTGCTGGGCCTCCCCGCCGTGCATGCTGATCGCCTGGAACAGCGTCGTCGCGCGACCGTCGTGCAGATACGGCGCGGTGTCGGCGATGCCCCAGAGCCGGGCGGTGGTGAACTGGGAGTTGAGCTCCTTGCCGCGCTCGAAGGTCTCGGCCAGGCCGGGGCCCATGTCGTGGCGCTTCAAGTCGGCGAAGAACGGCACGATGACGCCCGGTCCGTTGGGGTCGGCCTGGAAGCCGACGTCGACCAGGTTGACCGAGTAGTAGACGTTGGCGGTCGGATCTTCCTTGACCTCCGGGTAGGCCAGCGGCACCTGACGCGAACGGGTCACCAGCGCCGGCCGGTGGCAGTTGGAGCAGCCCACCTGCTGGAACACCTGGAAGCCGTGGGCCGCCGAGCTGTCGTACGGCACGTAGCGCGGCACCGGGTTGTTGACGTCGAAGACGTGGAGCACGCTCATCTCGGCGGCGGTGACCTCGTCGGCGACGCCGTCGTGATCCGCGTCGTTGCCCGCGCCGACCACCTCGTCCGGCTGGATGCCGAAGTGGAACTGCATGGCGCCGCGGTCGAAGTCACGCATGGAGAAGGCGTCGCCCTTGCGGCCGAACGGCTTGACCACCAGGTCGGCGTCCACGCCTTGATTGTCCATCTGGACGTTGCCGCCGCCCAGGCTGGTGATGGTGCCGAAGTTCACCCCGTGGGTGTCGAGCGAGACCACCGTGCCGGCCGGAGAGGCTTTGGCCACCTGGAGGTCGTGCTGGAGGTCCTCGGTCATCTCCTTGCCCAGGAGCTCCGTCCCGCCGCCGCCGTAGAGGAACGGCGGATTGGCGAAGCGGCCGTTGTAGTCCGCCACGCCGTCGGGATCGAGCGGCAGGTCCGGATCGTGGTTCGAGACGTACGTGACCCGGTCGTCGAAGGAGTCGGCCACGTCGATGACGCTCGGCATGATGATGGCGTTCTGCACCGCGCCGCCCACGCCGCCGATGCCGGTGGTGGGGGGCAGGGTGCGGTGGCTGACGATCGAGTGGCACTCGTTGCAGCTCTGCGCGTCGAGGCCGTTGACCCGCAGGAACTGGCCGTTGCCCTGAAGGGTCGGGCGATGGCCGAGCGCCACGGGATCGGTCTCGGAGGGATCGAACGGGCCGTCTCCGAGCCCGTCGAGGTGGTTGAACGGCGTGCTGAACACCAGCAAGCCGAGCTGGCGAGCCTGGCGAACGCTGAGGTCACCCGTGTTGAGCGCGCGGACGAGCTTCTTCTGGGTCAGACCGGCGGTCGCGGAGTGGGCGGGCTCTTCCAGGTCGGCGTGCCGCGCCATCGCCGCGCTCGGCACGAGCACTGTGGCGAGGGCCGCCGCTGTAATCAGTCCCTTGCGGATCATGGCAGACCAAGTCTCCTTTCGATTGAGTGGACAGGTGTAACGCTTTCCGCCCCGCGACGGACCGGACGTCTGCAGGATCGACCGGACCGCCGCTGGGCCGCACGCGGGCGCACGACCCCTCGGGCAGAAAGGAACTCACTTCACGCACCGATTGCGGCTGATGACGTCATGTTATTCCGGGGGGCTCCCTTCTCGATGTCAACTGGTTGACAGAGACTGTCGTTCTTCTTGACGGGATTTTTCGAAAGATTGCTCATGTTGAGATATCAGGATTCCTTTACTCGCCGCCTGGACACCGCGATCAGGCCATCGGGAGAAGCTCCACGGGGACCGCTTCGCCGGTCAGGGTAATGCGGCGCCCATTGCGCTCGATGAGCCCCTGGGATTCGATCTCGGCCAGGAGCTTCGAGGCCCATTGGCGCGAGCAACCGAGGCTGCCGGCCAGATCCTGGACGGTCAGCGGTACGTCGAGTAGCACGCCCCGATCGGTGGGCACGCCGCACGAGCCGGCGAACTCCTGGAGCTTGTGCAGCAGGCGGTCGCCCAGCGGGCTGCCGGCAGCCGCCTCGTAGAGCCCCTCCTGGAGCTTGGCGTAATCCTGGCTGACGCGGATCAGGACCTCCACGGCGACCTCCGGATGCTGGAAGAGGAAGGGCACGAATCGCTTGCGCGGCACGTGCTCGAGCCGGGTCTGCTCGACCGCCTCGGCGCTCTGGCGGTATCGGTCGCCGGTGATGACCTCGTTCAGGCCCAGGATCTCGGAGGTGGAGGCCATCCGCACGCCCACGGGCTTGCCGCCCGGGGTCAGGTGGAGCACCCTCACCAGCCCGGTCTGGACCACGAACAGGCCGAGCGCCGGGTCGCCCTGCCGGATGATGCGCGAGCCGGGCGCGTAGACCCGCGTCTCGCTGATCGCCCGGAAGGCCTCGCGGGCCTCTGGAGACAGATCGCTGAACGGACATGAGGGTTCTGCGACGCAGTCGGCGCAACGGTCGCCAGCGACGTTGGACACACCGGACCTCCTTTACAGGCTCTATGCGATCCGCTCGCGAGCCCGTCGCCAGGGCGCCCGAACACCCTGGCTCGGCGACCGCTCAGCCGCTCTGCCGGGGAGGGACGGCCGGTGGACTCATCGTTTGGAGGGTCTCGCTCCGGACCGCACTTTACTCGCTCTACTACGAGAAGTGCGAGCGACTCGCTCGTGGGGGACACGCAACCCGCATAGAGAAGGGTCCGCGCATCCTCTCGGACACGCGGACCCGGAATCGCCGCGAACGGCGAGAACTTCAGTGAGCCACGGTCTTGAACGAGCTGGCGAACGGAGCCGCCATCATCTGTCCCGTGAGGTCCATGACGCCGGTGGTGATCGACACGCAGTAGAGCTGCTTCGTCGCCAGGTCGGCGTTCGGGTCGAAGGTCCAGACGCTGCCGTCGGGGTTCGACGAGAGGGTCCCGGCGACGGCGGCCCCCATCTGGGAGCAGCTCTTGCCGTTGCCTCCAGCGGCGTAGACCATGAAGGTGGTGGGAACGACGTTGGTGACCGGCTCGGAGAAGGTGGCCACGACGTTGGTGGCGAGCGCCACGTTCGTCGCGCCGTCCGGCGGGTCGATGGCCATGACGTAGGGCAGGGGGTCGCCGCCGCCCGTTCCGGCGCCGAAGCCCAGGGGCCAGCTCGAGTCCCCGGTGCCGCCGTCGAGCGTGCGGGTCGTGGTGAAGCTCCAGACGTCGTCGGTCATCGTGCAGTTGCCGGCGGTGTCGCAGACCGGCGCCGCCAGCCGGGCCGTATAGGTCTCGCGGCCCAGGAGGAACACGTCGTGGGGGAACAGGGCCCAGGTGCCGTCGCTGAGCTGATCGACGAAGGCCGGCACGGGGGTCCCGCCCGAGTCGGTCAGGGTGAAGCTGGTGGCGTCGATCCCGGTGACCGGCTCGGAGAGCTGCACCTTGACCACCGCGTCGAGGTAGACGTCGGTGGCCCCGTCGGCCGGGTAGGTCGACACCAGGGTCGGGGCCGCCGTGTCCTGATGACCGGTGACCTCGATGACCCAGCTCTTGACCTCCATGGGCACCGGAGGCGCGCCTTCCACCACCGCCGGCTCGGTCGACGGGACGCGGCCGTCGCACAACCCCTTGAGGATGCACGGCTCGAGGGCCGTGTCCAGGTCGCGGTCGGCCAGGTTGCCCAGGAACTCACGCGCCACGGGGGCCTCGACCGACTCGTAGTACACCGCCGCGGTCACCGCCACCGGTCCGACGGTCCCGGTGGGGATGACCACCGAGTACCGGTCGAGCTGCAGGGTGCCCTCCGGGTGGGGTTGGGGACGGAGCCGGGTGTCGACCAGGTAGGCGTCGTCGTAGATGTCGCCGTCACCGTCCAGGTCGGCGTACTGCGGAATGCCCAGCGGGTTGTTCCGGTCGATCACCGTGCCGCCCGAGTCGATGGGCAGGCCGTTGGCGTCGGTCACCAGGTTGAGGGGCGTGGCGTACGGGAGCTGGAGCGTCGGGCAGCCGTCGCCCAGCGAGGCCACCGCCTTGAACTGGTAGGAGTAGGGGTCGGCCGAGCCCGCCGGCAGCACCCAGTTGCAGCCCGGGTAGTTGGGGTCGACCTCGTCGGTGGTGGTCAGGTAGCCGACGCCGGTGGACGTCCGGTTCCAGACCGAGTCGTCGATGTCGAGCTCGTTGCCCGTCGCCAGGTCCCACGCCCGCACCGAGACCCAGGCGTTGCGCCCCTCGGGGAAGCCCGAGGGGAAGTTGTGACCGCTTCCGGTGTTGGCCACCGAGATCGAGAGCGGCTGGCTGGTGCCGTCGGCGGCACTGGCCGGACCGCTGACCGAGAGGGTGAGGACGTTGCGCAGACGGTCCCAGGCCAGGCGGTCGTGATGGGTGCGCGGGCCGGTGTTGGTGACGTTCTCGAAGTAGGCGTGGTGATACGGGCTCGACGGGTCGGCCGACGAGTAGCTGTAGACCGAGAGCTCGGGATAGGGCTGGACCGAGCCGTTGCCCGCGATGTCGTCGCCGATCAGGCGGGGCACGAAGGCGTTGCCGCCGACGAAGTGGTGGCTGTAGTAGATGTCGCGCACCGGGCCACTCTGGCAGGGGTTGCCGGTGAGCGGTGAGACCGGCTGGCCGTTCTCGTCGTAGAGGGTCTGGGCGGTGCCCGGCTGACCGAAGTCCTGCTGCATGTGGCAGGTCATGCAGTCGCGCTTGTAGGCCGGGTCGAAGTTCGGGTTGCCGGGCCGGTCGGCGTAGCGGCTGTTGCGCCACTCGGAGTAGGTGCGCTCGATGGGGAACCCGCCGACCCAGTTGCCGAGCTGGTTCTTGATCGTGAAGCTGTTGGTCACGTCGTGGCAGGCCGCGCACATCTCCGCGCGCTCGAAGAAGGCGGAGTAGAAGCCCTGGTGCTTGCCGGCGAACGCCCCCTGCTGGTAGGGGAAATTGAAGCCGAAGACCGACGAGACGTAGGGATCGATCATCGCCGACCAGTCGTTCCAGGACAGGGGGCCGAAGCGCTCCGGGGTCACCAGGGCGTGGGGCGAGAGCCGGTAGGAGCCGGTCCCGACGCCGTAGCCCAGGTTCGGGCTCGTGGGGTCGGCGACGTTCAGGAGATCCTGCTCGGTGGGCGTGAGCAGGGCGTCGCGCTTGTCCGTACCGGGGACGGGCACGTACTCCGTGCCGGTCCTCTGGTAGTCGTGGAACGGCGTGTAGCGGGTGCTGACGTAGGTGTGGCAGACCTCACAGAAGATGCCCTGCTGCCCCGACTCGGTGTTGCGGAACTGGGTGTCCACGGTG
>CAZIIB010000293.1:0-5362 GCA_964539125.1 uncultured Thermoanaerobaculia bacterium
TCGACAAGGACACCCTCGCCGACGCCATCCAGGCGCACGTCGAGAAGGTCGCCTCCGAGCACGGCGGCGTCTACCCCCTGACCGATCCCAAGACCGGCCAGAACCTCGAGCTCGAGCTCGTGAAGGTCCACAAGGAGCGCCTCTCCGAGACCGCCCCGGACACCTACTTCGCCTGCACCGACTTCAAGGCCGCCGACGGCACCACCTACGACGTCGACTTCTTCATGAAGGGCAAGACCCCCGACGCCCTGGAGTACCAGGACTTCTCGATCCACAAGGTCAACGGTCAGCCGCGCTACACCTGGTACGAGGAGAACGGCGTCTGGAAGAAGAAGCCGGTTGACGAGGGGATGTAGGCGCGAGGCCGGCTCCGGCTTCTCGATCGTCGAGGCGCTGTTCGCGCTGGCGATCGTGGCTCTGGCGCTGCTGCTGGGCCTGGGTCTCCTGGCCCAGCAGCGGCGAATCCTCGAGCGCCTCGACGCCCGGCGGGCGGCCGGCCGGGTGATCGAGGAGACCCTGGAGGCGCTGCGCTCCGGGGCGGTCCCCCTGCCAGCGGCTCGAGGGGCCTCGCACGTTCCGCTCCCCCCGGAGGAGCCGGGCTCGCTGGGAGCCGCCACCGGCCTGGACGTCCTGGTCCGCGTGGCCCTCGCCGAGCCGCCGGCCGACCTCTACCACGTCTGGGTGACCGCCCGCTACGAGGTCGCCGGCCGTCCGGTGGTGCGCACCGTCGAGACCGAGATCTGGCGTCCCGGCCTGGTCCGCGATCCGGAGAGGGGGGCGCCCTGAGATGCTCACTCCGACTCGTCGCCGGCGCGCGGCCGGCAGCACCCTGATCGAGCTCCTGGTGGCGCTGGCGGTGCTGGCGGTGGGGCTGCTCCTGGCCGCCGGGCTCCTGGTCCAGGCCTACCGCATGCTCGCCCAGTCGGGGATCGAGCTCCGGGCCCCGGTCGAGGAGCTGGCCGTCGCCCGGATCCGGCAGGACCTCCAGGGCGCGACGGGGCTCGCCCGCCCACCGCTTCTGCCCGGCTGGGACCGGGACCGTCTGGCGCTGGTGACTCCCGACGGGGAGGTGATCGTCTACGAGCGGCAGGGGGACGACCTGGTGCGGCAGGTGGTGGGCGGGGGCCGAAACCTGGTGCTCCCGCGCCTCGTCTCCTGGCGCTGGCTCGCGGTCGCCCCGCGGCTGGTGAGCGTCGAGGTGGTCTACGAGCGCGCCGCCGGGGCGCGCCACGGGGTGGTCGACCCGGCGGGGCCGATCGGCGGCGTCACCGGGGTCGCGAGCTGGCGGACGCTCCGGGTCACCGCGGCCCTGCGGGGCGCCGGTCTGGGGAGAGGTTGGTGAGGAGCCGGCGCGGAGAGTCCGGGCAGGCCCTGGTCGTGGCCCTGACGGTGGTCCTGCTCCTCGCCGCGGCCTTCGGGCTGGTGGCCGGCTTCCTGGTCTCGCGCATGAATCTGGCGCGCGACGAGACCCGCCGGACGGTGCTCCAGGCTCTTTCGGACGCCGCCGTCGCCGAGAGCGTGGCGAATCTGGCGGCCTCCTCCGTCTACCCGGGGCTCGAAGAGCGCGCCTTCGGCGGGGGGACGATCTCGAGCGAGGTGTCCCACCCGGCGGCCGACCTGGCCGTCGTGCGCGCCGAGGCCAGCTACGAGGGGCGGCGCCTGGTGGTGGACGTGCGGGTGAAGCTCTCCGACGAGGCCCTCCCGAACACCATCGGCTGGCGGCGGGTGCCGCCGGCCGAGGCGGCTCGCGGCGGATCGTTCAAGCCGCCGGGCTAGCTCCCAGCCTCCGGCAGACGGCGGGCAAGAGCGCCTCGGCTGGCGCCGCCAGGCCGCGCACCCAGGGGTAGTCGCGCGCCGCTTCGCCGTCCGGGTCGATCGACCACGCCGGCACGCGTCCGACGCGGGCGGCGCGTAGGGCGAGCTCGGTGACCCCGACCGAGAACGAGGTGCCGGCGAAGAGGGCCAGGGCCATCTCGTCGAAGGCCCGGCGGACGCGCTCGAATCCGTAGTCGGCGTGGCCGTCGTAGAGCTCGTCGAAGAACAGGGCGTGGGCGCGGAGCAGGGCGCCGCACTCCGGGCAGCGGGGGAGAGCCTCGAGGCCGGGTTCGCGGAGAAAGGGCGCGACGTCCACCTCCTCCCGCGGGATCGATCCGAAGGGCGCTCCCAGGGCACAGCCCCGCCGCGAGCAGCGGAGGCGATCGAAGGTGCCGTGGACCTTGACCAGGCGTGTCGAGCCCGCCGCTTCGTGGAGGGTGTCGATGTTCTGGGTGACGAGGAGGAACTCGCCGCCGCCCGCCACCTGCCAGCGCTCGAGAGCGGCCAGGGCGCGATGGGCGGCGTTGGGCCGGGCTTCGGCGAGGCCCCCGAAGCGGTCCAGGTACCAGCGCCAGTGGCTCACCGGATCGGCGCGGAAGAACGCCTCGGTGCCCGTCTCCACGTCGTCGCGGCGCCAGATCGCGTCGGGGCCGCCGCGGAAGGTAGGCAGGCCGCTGGCGGCGCTCACGCCGGCTCCGGTCACCACCAGGAGGAGCCCCCGGCGCACGTCCCGCAGGGCGTCGGAGAGCTCCCGGGCGAGAGGCTCGATCTCGGGCGGCACGGAGCTGGAGGTGGGGCGGCTCATCACGGCTCGCGGCGACGGAACGATTCTCTCGCGGTCGGCTCTCGGGCGCCACCACCGTGGCCCCTGCCCGCCGCCCGAGCGCGGTAGGATTGACGGCCGATGTCGGAACGATCCCGGAAGCTCGAGACTCGCCTCGACCAGGCGGCGGAGGCGATCGCCGGGGCCGACGCTCTGTTGATCACCGCCGGCTCCGGCATGGGCGTGGACTCGGGCCTGCCCGACTTTCGGGGCACGGAGGGGTTCTGGCGGGCCTATCCGCCGTTCGCCCGCATGGGCTTGCGTTTCGACGAGATGGCGAATCCCGTCCACTTCGCCCGGGACCCGGGTCTGGCCTGGGGCTTCTACGGACACCGGCTGGGGCTCTACCGGACGACCCGGCCCCACCGGGGGTTCGAGCTCCTGCTCCGCTGGGTCGCTCGGATGCGGAGCGGCGCCTTCGTCTTCACCTCGAACGTCGACGGCCAGTTCCAGCGCGCCGGGTTCGCGCCCGAGCGGATCGTCGAGTGCCATGGCTCGCTCTTTCACCTGCAGTGCGCGGCGCCCTGCAGCGACGAGATTTGGAGCGTCGGGGACCTCGAGGTGGCGGTGGACGAAGACACGTTCCGGGCCCGCCCACCCCTGCCCACCTGCCTCGCCTGCGGGGCCACGGCCCGGCCCAACGTGCTCATGTTCGGCGACTGGCTCTGGGTGCCGCACCGGACCTCGGCCCAGGAGGAACGATTCCGCTCCTGGCTCGGCCGGCTGGCCGGCGCCCTGGTGGTGATCGAGATCGGCGCCGGAACGGCGGTGCCGACCGTGCGCCTGACCTCGGAGCACGTGGCCCGGGAGCAGGGCGGCCGGCTGGTGCGGATCAACCCGCGCGAGGCGCAGGTGCCGGAGCGCGGGCTGGCGATCGAGCTGGGGGCGCTCGAGGCCCTCGAGGCGATCGACCTGCGGCTGGCGGGCTTCGGGGCCGAGACACGTGCCTGAGGCCGAGGTCGCACCGGCGGTTCTGGGCGAGGCGCCGAGCGGTGGCCGGAGCCGCTCGGCGATCGTCGCCGCGGGCATCTTCCTCAGCCGGATCATGGGCTTCGCCCGCCAGCGGGCGGCGGCCTACTTCTTCGGCACCAGCCCCTACGCCGACGTCTTCATCTTCGCGCTGCGCGCCCCGAACCTGCTCCAGAACCTCCTGGGCGAAGGCACGCTCTCCGCCTCGTTCATCCCCATCTACTCGCGGATGCTCGAGGAGGGGCGCGAAGAGGAGGCGGGGCGTTTCGCGGGGGCGGTCTTCGGCCTGCTGCTGGCCCTGGCGGGGGCCCTGGCCCTGGCCGGGGTGTTCTTCGCCGAACCGATCGTGACCGTGCTCGGCGCCGGCTTCCTGCGGGAAAGCGCCTCGGCGGTGGACCGCTTTCCCCTGGCGGTGGCGGCGGTGCGCATCACCTTCCCCATGACCGGCTTTCTGGTGCTCCACGCCTGGGCGTTGGGCGTGCTCAACAGCCACCGCCGGTTTTTCCTGCCCTACGTCGCGCCGGTTCTGTGGAACGCCACGATCATCGCCGCCCTGGTGGCCGCCGGGCACTTCCTGGTCGCGGGCGACCTCGCACCGGGCGGCGCCGGGGTCTCGTCGGCCACCCTGGAGCGGCTGCTCTTCGCGGCCTGCGTCGGCGCGCTGGTGGGCGGCCTGCTTCAGTTCCTGGTCCAGGTGCCGTTGGTCTTCCGGGTGCTCCGGGGCTTCCGCCTCTCGGCCTCGATTCGAGTCGAGGGCGTGCGGCTGGCGATCCGCCGATTCCTCCCGGTGGTCGCGGGCCGCGGCGTGGTCCAGATCGGCGGCTATCTGGATCTCTTTCTCGCCAGCTTCCTGGCCGAGGGCGCCCTGTCGGCCATGGGCTACGCCCAGATCCTCTACCTGCTGCCCATCAGCCTGTTCGCCATGTCGGTGGCCGCCGCCGAGCTGCCCGAGCTCTCCCGGCTCGTGGGCTCGGCGACGGCGAGGATCGACCGCTCGCTGCGCCAGATCGCCCTGCTGACGGTGCCGACGGTGGTCGGCTACCTGGTCTTCGGCTACGTGCTGGCGGGCGCCCTCTACCGCACCGGAAGCTTCGGCCGGGCGAGCAACCTGCTGGTCTGCCTGATCCTCGCGGGCTACACGCTGGGCCTTCCCGCCTCGGCGGGCTCGCGCCTCTTCCAGAACGTCTTCTTCGCCCTGGGCGACACCCGGACGCCGGCGAAGATCGCCGCCCAGCGGGTCGCCCTGGCGGCCGCGGTCTCGATCCCGGCGATGTTCTGGCTGGACCGGTTCACCGTCGCCGCGGTGTGGGCGGCTGGCGGGCCGGTGGCGCCGGAGGCGAGGGCTCTCCACCTGGGCGCCCTGGGTCTGGCCCTGGGCTCGGCGGTGGGAGCGTGGTGGGAGCTGGTGCGCCTGTTCCGGTCGGCGCGCCCGCGGGTCGAGGGGATCGAGGTGCCGTGGCCGGCGCTGGGGCGCATGGCCGGCCTGGCCCTCGCCGCGGCGGTGCCTGGTACCCTCCTGTGGTGGCTCCTCCCCCCGCTGCACCCGATCGTGCTGGCGGTGCTGGTCCTCGGCCCCTTCGCCGGCCTCTACCTGGGCGGAGCGGCCCTCTGGCGCTTCCCGGAGATCGACTCCTGGGCCGGACGGCTCGTGAGACGGCTCCGGCGGCGATGAGGTGGGCGTGAGCCGGGGCGCGCGCCTCTTCGGGCTGCTCGCGGCGCTTCTAGTGTCCGTGCCTTCGGGCGCCCGGGCGGCGG
>CAZIIB010000294.1:0-5350 GCA_964539125.1 uncultured Thermoanaerobaculia bacterium
CTCGGGGAGGGGGCACCGGGACCACGTCTGCAAGGACTGCGCGCGCGAGCGCAAGGCCGCCCGACGAGCGCCGGCCAAGGCCACCGAGGCCGGGGCGCCGGCCTCGGCCTCCGGGGACTGCGAAGCGGAGGCCGGCGATGCCGGCCCGGCATGCTAGGGTCCGGCGGTTCGGTAGCAGCCGTCCAGCTCGGGTCTCAGGGCTACGACGGCACCGAGGCCAGGCGCTCCAGCACGTCGCGGATCGCTGTCTCCTTCGAAGCGACGGCGGCACACCTGCGAAGCAACGCCACCACCTCTCCCTTCGAGCTCTCGTCGGCCTGCTTGAGCTGGCGAGGTGTCATCTTCCCGATCCGGTGGTCGAGGCGGTCGATGATCGCGAGCAGCTCGTCGTCGGCCAGGAACGCGAAAGCGCGCAGCTTGGCGTAGGCGCGGCGGACCTGATCGAGCGTGCCTTTCCTGATCGGGCCACCGCTCTCCAGGTGGTCGGCGAGGTTTCGAGCGGCTGCGGCGAGCTCGCCGTGCAACCGGCGGACGAGCTCGTCAGCCGCGTCGATCACCTTCTGTGCGAACTGCTCCTCGGCCTCTTCGACGCGAACCACGCCCTTGCCCGCCCGCTTCCGCGAGGCATGGGGCGCCAGCGTGAAGAGCCACCACTCGATGGCGAACCGGCTGGCCATCGTCGCGGCATCGGGGATGTACGGCTCGGCCGCCTTGAAGGCATCGGATCCGAGACGCCCCTCGATGTCGTCCAACAGCTTCTTGTAGCCGGCCACGACGAGCTCTTCCACCGTGGTATCGAGGTCCGCCCGAAGCGTGACGAGCCGGTCGAAGAGGTTGCCCGCCACCGTCTCCGGGACGAGGTGGACGCCTCTGAACAGGAAGGGGGCGGAACCACGGTCCAGCTCCGCCCGGGTCCGGCTTTGGATGCGGTCCACGGCCCGCTTGAGGTCGGGTGGAACGAGTTGCCAGCGGGGCGGGGCGATCTTCGGCGGACTGAGTGTTGTTGGCGGAATCGAGACCGTCGCGTCCCGGACCACGGGCTGGCCGGTCCACCGGTGGAATGAGAAGTTCATCAGCAGGCAGTGGTTCTGGAGCTCCGCGAGGATGCTCGCCGCCTGCGAGCGGATGGATGACGTCGCCATGAGGGCCTCCTTCTCCAGGGGAGGAGTCGGGGGGCCGCGGCGGGGAAGGGCTCGCGACCTACGACGCGCGTCGCCACGATCGGGACGCTGTCATCTAGAAGTGACGGAGATTCGTGATCTATTACAAGCAGGGTTCTCGGAGGGCCGCTCTGGGGTCAGCCACCCGGGCCTTGGACATGCTCGAGTTTCCCGCACCTCGTGTGGCTCTGGCGCGGGCCAGCCAGCCGGTAGAATGTGGCCTGGAGGTGCCGACAGTTCTGCGTCGACCCGGTGAACCGATGGCACGCTGCGCCCAGATCCGAATGTCGGGCCTCTTCCTCTGGATGCCCCTGGCGCTGGGCGTCTGCGCGCTGCCGTTCTCGCCGGGGTGCGGCCCGGACGAAAGCCGGCCCGGGGAGGACATCTTGGTTCAGATGGTCCTCCTGACGGAGACGACCTACGGTACGAGCGTTGTCCGCGACGGTGCGAGCTTCGTCATCGACCGGGAGGGACGGTCTCGGTTCATCGGCGGGTCCACCGTCTGGGCGTTGACGCCTCCTTCGAGCTGCAAGACGCTCCCTTCGAGCGAGCTCCAGGAGCTCCAGGACGCCTGGCGGGAGGCGATCGCCGCGGCCGGGGAGATGGCGCGGACGGAGCCTCCGCCTCCCTACCTGGTGGCGATCTACTACGCGGACGACGCCCGGAAGCCGCTCTTCCTCAAGCCGGGCCGTGAGGGCGAGGCGCCGAAGCTCCGGCGGGCCGTCCGGGAGACGTTCCGGATCCTCGAGGCGGCCTACGGCCACCGCGTGCGCCGGGAGCTCCGGGCGTCAGGCCTCGCCGAGCTGGGGCCTGACGAGAGCGTGCGATAGCCTTTCGTCTCCATGAGCGGGTCCACATCGAGCTCAAAGGCTGTTCCTGGGGCGGACCGAGTCGCCGAGCTGGAGATGACCCTCGCCGGCTCCGACCCGCCGATCCGGCGGCGGGTGAGGATACCCTGCTCGTTCACCCTGGCAGACCTCCACTGGGTGATCCAGACCGTCTTCGACTGGGACCATGCCCACCTCCACGCATTCGAGGTGCGGGGCAAGCGGTACGAGGCGCCCTCTTCGTTCGCGCCCGACTGGAACGAGGAGCGGGCCCTCGACGCCTCCACCATCACCCTCTGGGAGCTCAAGCTGGGCGTCAAAGGGTGGAGCTTCGAATATCTGTACGACTTCGGGGACCACTGGCTCCACCAGATCGACGTGGTGGGCTCCGGGCCTCCGGAGCCGGGCGCGAGCTACCCGCTCTGCGTGGCGGGGAGCGGGCGGCGCCACCCGAGGACTGCGGTGGGATGGGCGGCTACTGGCGGCTGCTCGATCTCCTCGCCGACCCCGAGCACCCCGAGCACGCGGAGACGAAGGAGTGTCTCGGTAACGACTTCCACCTGGAGCGCTTCGATCAGGAACGAGCCAACGAACGCCTGCGGACGATCTTCGCGCGGCGCTCGTGAGAAAGCGGCTTCGGCGGCCTCAGCAGGGGCGGTGCGCCCGGGCTTCTACCCGGGGACGAGCTCGAAGTGGTCGAGCCCCTTCGGGCGGTAAACGCGGAAGTGCGTGCTGTCGAACGTCAAGACCCGCCGCATCCGCTCGCGCTCGGCGACTCGGACCAGGGCGGCGTCGGCGAGGTCCATGGGGAGATCCTGGTACTGCTTCATGAGCTCGCGCAGCCGGGGTGCGTCTCTCTCGTCCAAGGGCA
This sequence comes from uncultured Thermoanaerobaculia bacterium, assembly GCA_964539125.1. Lineage (GTDB taxonomy): Bacteria > Acidobacteriota > Thermoanaerobaculia > Multivoradales > DATKCC01 > CAVUBL01. Next base: position 2,859 of record CAZIIB010000294.1, read on the forward strand.
AGAGCGAGAGGACCCCACGGGCGACCAGGGCCCAGAGGTTGTCCTGAGCCTGCCAGGAGAAGCCCAGGAGGTAGGCGGCCTCGGTGAAGGCGGGCCAGACGGTCACCATGGGTTCGTTCAGATCCCGGAACGCCGCTTTGCACTCTTCGTGGTGGCGGTCATCGGCGTGGATCAGGGCGACGAGGGGGCCGGCGTCCGTCAGGATCACCGGTCCCTCGAGGCGAGGAGCTCGCGGAGGCCCTGGCCGGTTCCCTCGGAGAGATCCGGTGGGCCTCCGGATACGGCTCCAATCAGGTCGGCGGCGCGTTCATAGGGCGGGAAGTTTTCGCGGGCCAGGAGGTCCTCGATCGCGCGCCGAACGAGCTGGGATTTGGTCTCGGAACGGCGGTGGGCGAGCTCGTCGAGGGCCTGGTCGGTGGCGGGGTCGAGGCGGATGCTGGTCGGCATGATGGAGTTCCTGTAGTGCGCGATTGTACTACATACTGCTCGCGGCCTGCCACTGGCGGGCCCGGCCGAGCCTTCCCGCCGTGTAAACTCGCCGAATGACGAACGAGAGATCGCCCCTGGTGCGCCCGCTGGTCGTGGTGGCGGGTTTGGCGATGGCCCTCGTGGGCGCTCCATCCGCAGTGGGCGCTCAGGCGGAGGCGGGCCACGCGATGGCGAAGACGCCGCCACCCGCCATGTACCCGGAGCTGCCCACCGAGACGCCGGCCGACTTCCAGCCGGTCACGAAGAGCTTCGACTACGAGCGCCGGACGGCCGAGATCCCCATGCGCGACGGGGTGAAGCTCCACACGGTGATCCTGGTGCCGCGCGGCGCCAAGGACGCCCCGATCCTCCTGACCCGCACGCCGTACGACGCCGACTCCCTCACGAGCCACGAGGAGAGCTCCCACCTGGGGCCGATCCTCCAGGGCTACGACAACGCCACCGACGTGATCGTCGAGGGCGGCTACATCCGGGTGGTCCAGGACGTGCGCGGCAAGTACGGCTCCGAGGGCGACTACGTGATGAACCGCCCGCTCCACGGCCCCCAGAACCCGACGCCGGTGGACAATGCCACCGACACCTACGACACGATCGACTGGCTGGTGAAGAACGTCCCGGAGTCGAACGGCCGGGTGGGGATCCTGGGCATCTCCTACGACGGCTTTCTGCCGCTCATGGCCCTGGTCCACCCGCACCCGGCCTTGAAGGTCGCGGTGCCCATGAACCCCATGGTCGACGGCTGGCGCGGCGACGACTGGTTCCACAACGGCGCCTTCCGCCAGCTCATGATGTCTTACGTCTACGGCCAGGAGGCGACCCGGAAGTCCGATACGAAGTGGTGGCGGGACCACTTCGACGACTACGACACCTTCCTGGAGGCGGGCTCGGCGGGCGCTCTCGGCCGGAGCCGGGGCATGGAGCAGCTCGGCTTCTGGCGCAAGATCCTCGCCCATCCGAGCTACGACGCCTTCTGGCAGGACCAGGCGGTGGACAAGATCCTGGAGAAGGAGCCCCTCCAGGTGCCGGTGATGCTGGTGGGGAGCCTCTGGGACCAGGAGGACATCTACGGCGCGGTGGCCGTCTACCAGGCGATCGAGCCCAAGGACACGGGGAACGACAAGGTCTACCTGGTGCTCGGCCCCTGGTACCACGGCCAGGAGATCAAGGACGCGAGCGCCCTCGGGCCGCTGCGCTGGGGGAGCGACACGGGCCGCTGGTTCCGCCAGAACGTCCTGCGCCCGTTCCTGGACCACTACCTGAAGGACGGCGCTCCGCCCATGGACGTGGCGCCCGTGACCGTCTTCCAGACCGGCCGGAACCGCTGGGAGCACCTGGGCTCCTGGCCCGCCGGCTGCGCGAGTGGCTGCACGGTCGAGCCGAAGCCCTTCTACCTCGAGGCGGGGGGCCGTGCCGGCTTCGCCCCTCCCGCGGTTCCGGAGGCCTCGACCGCCTCGGACTCGTCGCCCGCGAGCGCCGCGGCATACACCGAGTACGTCTCGGACCCGGCCAAGCCCGTGCCCTTCATCCACCGCCCGATCGCTCCCCGCTCCTTCGATTCCAGCAAGTCGTGGCACGAGTGGCTGGTGAGCGACCAGCGCGAGGTCTCCGGTCGACCGGACGTGGTCTCCTTCGTCTCGGACGTCCTCGCCGACCCCGTCGCCATCGCCGGCCAGCCGAAGGTCCACCTGGTGGCCTCCACCAGCGGCACCGACTCCGACTGGGTGGTCAAGCTCATCGACGTCTACCCGGACGAGGTGGCGGCCGAGCCCGAGCTCGGCGGGTACCAGCTTATGGTCTCGGCCGACATCTTCCGCGGCCGCTATCGCGAGAGCCTGGAGACGCCCCATCCCCTCGCCGCCGGCGAGCCGCTCCTCTACCGCTTCGCCCTGCCGACGGCGAACCACGTCTTCCTGCCGGGCCACCGGATCATGGTGCAGATCCAGTCGAGCTGGTTCCCCCTCTACGACCGCAACCCCCAGACCTTCGTGCCGAGCATCTTCTGG
>CAZIIB010000295.1:0-5348 GCA_964539125.1 uncultured Thermoanaerobaculia bacterium
CGAGCAGGTCGCCAAGGGCAAGGACCGGCTGCGCCGCCGCCGCGCGCGGCAGGCCAGCTGAGACGAGAGGAGCCAGGGAATGAGTACGCAAGGAGATTTCGGCGAGCGCAACGGGTTCGAGGTGGCCATCCTCGGGGCGGCGGGCCGCTTCCCCGGCGCCCGGACCCTCGAGGAGTTCTGGGACAACCTGTGTGCCGGCTTCGACACCATCCGGCGCTTTACGCCGGAGGAGCTGATCGCGGCCGGCGTGGACCCCGGCATCGTCGAGATGCCCAACTACGTCCGCGCCTCGCCGGCCCTCGGTGACGTCGACCTCTTCGACGCCGCGTTCTTCAATTACAGCCCGCGGGAGGCCGAGGCGCTCGACCCCCAGTCCCGCCTTCTGCTGGAGAGCGCCTGGGAGGCGCTCGAGAACGCCGGCTACGACCCACAGAGATACGAGGGCCTGATCGCCGCCTACGCGGGGGGCCGCCTGTCGAGCTACATGATGCAGGTCTACATGAACCCGGACGCGGTGGCGCGCCTGGGCGACTTCCAGGTGCAGATCGCCGGCGACAAGGACTATCTCGCCACCCGGATCTCCTACAAGCTCGACCTGGGCGGGCCCGCCGTCACCGTCCAGACCGCCTGCTCGACCGCCCTGGTGGCGGTACACCTCGCCTGCCAGGCGCTGATCGCGGGCGAGTGCGATCTGGCCCTGGCCGGCGCCACCTCGCTCAAGGTGCCGGAGACCGAGGGCTACTTCTACCGCCCGGGCGAGGTCGCCTCGAAGACCGGCGTCCTGCGCGCCTTCGACGCCGACGCCGACGGCACCATCTTCGGCAACGGCGTGGGGATGGTGGTGCTCAAGCGCCTGGACGACGCCCTCGCCGACCGGGACCGCGTCCTGGCGGTGATCAAGGGGAGCGCCCTGGCGAACGATGGCGCCCTGCGGGTGGGGTTCACGGCCCCCGGAGCCGACGGCCAGCGCCGCGTCATCCGGGCGGCCCAGGTCGCCGCCGAGGTCGACGCCGAGTCGATCAGCTACATCGAGGCCCACGGCACGGGGACGGCGATCGGCGACCCGATCGAGATCGACGCCCTCACCAAGGCGTTCCGCGAGACCACCGAGCGGCGCGGCTTCTGCGCCGTCGGCTCGGTCAAGAGCAATGTCGGCCACCTGAGCTCGGCCGCGGGGATGGCCGGCCTGATCAAGACCGTCCTGGCCCTCCAGCACCGCAAGATCCCGCCCAGCATCCACTACGATCGGCCGAACCCACAGATCGACTTCGAGTCGAGCCCGTTCTTCGTCAACACCGAGCTCCGGGAGTGGGAGGCCGGGTCCGGCCCGCGGCGGGCCGGGGTCAGTGCCTTCGGCATCGGGGGCACGAACGCCCACGTCATCCTCGAAGAGGCACCTCCGCGCCCGCCCTCCGAGCCCTCGCACCGCAGCTTCCAGCTCCTGGTCCTGTCGGCGCGGACGCCGGGGGCCCTGGACGCGGCGACCGGCAACCTCGCCGAGCACCTGCGAGGCAACCCGGAGGAGAGCCTGGCGGACGTCGCCTTCACCTTGCAGCAGGGCCGGCGCTCCTTCGAGCAGCGCCGGTTCGCGGTCTGCGCCGACCCGGCGGACGCCGCGTCGGTGCTGGGCGGCGAGAGCCCCGAGCGCTTGCTCTCCGGCACCGTTCCGGCCGAGCGCCGGGCGGTGGTGTTCATGTTCTCGGGCCAGGGCGCCCAGTACCCCGGGATGGGCGCCGGCCTGTACCGGGACGAGCCGGTCTTCCGCGAGACGGTGGACCGGTGCGCGGAGCTGCTGCTGCCCCACCTGGGAGAGGGCGGCGGCCTCGACCTCCGCGAGCTCCTGTTCCCGCCCGATGCGGGCTCCGAGGCCGCGGGCGAGCGCCTGAGCCAGACCGCCTTCACCCAACCGGCGCTGTTCACGGTCGAGTATGCCCTGGCCGAGCTGTGGCGGAGCTGGGGGATCGAGCCGCGGGCGATGATCGGCCATTCGATCGGGGAGTACGTGGCCGCCTGCCTCGCCGGGGTCTTCACCCTGGAGGACGCCCTGGCGCTGGTGGCGGCGCGCGGGCGCCTGATGCAAGCGCAACCGCCGGGCGACATGCTCGCCGTGCCGCTGAGCGAGGAGGAGATCACCCCACGCCTGGCGCCGGAGGTCTCGCTGGCGGCGCTCAACGCGCCCGGCCGGTCGGTGGTCTCGGGGCCCGCGGAGGCCGTCGAGGCGCTGCGCGCAGAGCTCGAGGCCGAGGGGGTCGCCTGCCGGCCGCTCCACACCTCCCACGCGTTTCACTCCGGGATGATGGAGTCGATGCTGGCGCCTTTCCTCGAGCGCTTCGCGGGGATCGAGCTCCACGCCCCCGAGACGCCGTTCGTCTCCAACGTCACCGGCACCTGGATCACCGAGGAGGAGGCCACCGACCCGGGCTACTGGGCGCGCCACCTGCGCAGCGCGGTGCGCTTCGCCGACGGCCTGGCGACCGCGGCCGAGGCCGGCGACGCCGTTTACCTGGAGGTGGGGCCCGGCAAGAGCCTCGCGTCACTGGCGCGCCAGAACCGGTCCCTGGGCAAGGGAGCCCTGATCGTCCCGTCCATGCGGCACCCCAAGGACGCGAGCGACGACGAGGCGTTCGTGCTCGCCGCCCTCGGCCGCCTCTGGCTCTCCGGGTTGCCCATCGACTGGCACGGCGTCCACCAACGGGAAGCCCTCCGGCGGGTTCCGCTGCCGACCTACCCCTTCGAGCGCCGCTCCTACTGGATCGCGGCGACCCAGGAGGGCTTCCTTCGGGCCGGGCCGATCAAGAAGGCAGATCTCGGCGAGTGGTTCAACCTGCCGTTCTGGCGGCCCTCGATGACCCCATCTCCCGGCGAGGCGGAGGATGGGTCAGCGGGCGACTGGGTGATCTTCACGGGCCCGGACCCCGCGAGCCGCCTCCTGGCCGAGGCCCTCGAGAGCGAGGCCTCCCGGCCGGAGAGCGACGGGGAGGCCGCACCCCGGGTGGCGACGGTCGAGCTGGACCCGGCGGACCGGTCGGACGGGGGCTTCGCCGCGCTCGGCGAGCTGCGATATCGGGTGGGCGCGAGCCCGGAGGACTTCGAGGCGTTGTTCGAGGCCCTCGCGGCGGAGGGTCTCGACCCCCGGCGCCTGGTCCACCTGGGGTGTGTGGGCGCGGCTCCGGCCGCCCTCGAGGAGAGCCAGGATCTCGGGTTCTGGAGCCTCCTGGCGCTGGCCAAGGCCCTGGCCCGGAGCCTGGGGAAGGCCGCGGGCACGCCGGGGACGGAGGGGAGCGTGGTCCTGGCGGTGGTGACCAGCGGCGTCCAGCAGGTGGCCGGTGAGGCGGTGACCCACCCGGAACGGGCGACCACCCTCGGGCCCTGTCTGGTGATCCCCCAGGAGTCTCCCCGGGTGGCGGCCGCGGCGTTCGACGTCGAGCCGCCCGCGGCAGAGGAGGCCGCGGCCGAGCTGGCGCGGTCCTTGCGCGACGAGCTGGCGGCCGGGCTGCCCGACGACGTGGTGGCCTACCGGGGCTCCCGGCGCTGGGTGCGGGCCTTCACCCCGGTCCGCCTGGGACCCGCCGGGACCGAGGAGCTGCGCCTGCGCGCGGGCGGGACCTACCTGATCACCGGTGGCCTGGGCGGCTTCGGCCGCACCTTCGCCGACTTCCTCGCCCGCGAGCACGGAGCGCGGCTGGTGCTCCTCGGGCGCACGCCCCTGCCTCCGCGCGAGGAGTGGGAAGGGCTTCTCGATGCCGCGGGGCCGGGCGACCGGACCGCGGCCAAGGTGCGGGCGGTCCGCGAGCTGGAGGAGCTGGGCGCCGAGGTGTCGGTCGAGGCGGCCGACGTCAGCGACCCCGAGAGCCTGGAGGCGGCGATCCGGCGAGGGACCGAGCGCTTCGGCGCGATCCACGGCGTCATCCACGCGGCCGGCGTGCCCGGGGGCGGGATGATCCAGCTCAAGACGCGCGAGGCGGCGCAGGCCGTCCTCGCTCCCAAGGTCCAGGGCACCCTCGCTCTGGAACGCGCGCTCGATCGGGTCCTGGGCGAGCGGCGCCCCGACTTCGTGGTCCTCTGCTCGTCGACCATCTCGCTGCTCGGCGGCTTCGGGCAGGTGGACTACTGCGCCGCCAACAACTTCCTCGACGCGTTCGCCCGTTCCCGCTTCCGGCCGCTTGCGGCCGGCGCCGACGGCACCTACACCGTCGCCCTCGATTGGGGCGCCTGGCGCGACGTGGGCATGGCGGTCGAGACCGTCCTGCCCGAGGGCGCCGCACGGGCCCTCGACGGTCGGGCGGCGGAGAGCGCGGAGCCGGCGTCCTCCGAACCACCGCCGTTCGAGGGCGAGCCTCTGCACCCGTTGCTCGACCGGCTGATCGAGGACGGTCCGGAGCGCAAGGTCTTCGCCACCTCGATGAGCTCCGAGCGTCACTGGGTCCTCGACGAGCACCGGATCCGCGAGACCCCCACGGTGCCCGGCACCACCTACTTGGAGATGGTCCGCGCCGCCTTCGAGGAGGTGGCCGGGGCCGGGCCGGTCGAGATCCGCGACCTCTTCTTCCTGACCCCCATCATGGTCCCGGAGGGCGGCTCCCGGGAGGTCCGATTGACTCTGGAGAAAGACGGAGCGGCGTGGGCGTTCCGGGTCACCAGCCAATCGAGCGCCGGGACCTGGACGGAGCACGCGCGGGGCTCCGTGGCCCGGGCCGCCGGGAGCCGGCCCGCGGCGCTCGACCTCGAGACGGTCGCCGAGCGGTGCGGCAAGGCGGAGTACGAGATCGAGGGGACCGAGTTCCGGCCGCCCGAGAGCCTGGTGTTCTGGGGGCCGCGCTGGAACAACCTGCGGCGGGTCCGGGTCGGGGACGGCGAGGGCGTGGTGCACCTGGAGCTCCCGGCGGAGTTCGCCTCCGACGTCGAGAGCTTCGCCCTCCACCCTTCCCTGGTCGACGTCGCCACCTCCATCGGCGGCAGCCTGATGATCTCCGGGGAGGACGGCGGCGGCGCCCTGCCGCTCTCGTACCACCGGGTGCGGGTCTTCGCGCCGCTTCCGGCCTCGTTCGACGCCCACGTCCGCACCGCCGGCGAGGCCGGCAAGGAGACCGCGACCCTGGACGTCTCTCTGGTCGGGTCCGACGGGAGTCGCCTGGTGGAGGTGGAAGGCTTCAGCATGAAGCGGGTCGGGGCTGCGGCGGAGACTCTCGAAGCGCGGGCGGAAGGGAGCGGCGCCGCGGCGGCGGAGGAGGGCGGGCAGGAGGAGCCCCGCAGCCTCTTCGGCGCCGGGGGCATGGCTCCGGCCGAAGGGGTCGAGGCGCTGCGCCGGGTGCTGGCCCACGGCCGTCATTCCCAGATTGCCATCACTC
>CAZIIB010000296.1:0-5344 GCA_964539125.1 uncultured Thermoanaerobaculia bacterium
TGTTCCTCCAGGAGCTCTACTGGCTTCCGGTGGCGGGGGCGCTGGCCGTGAGCGGAGCCGTCACGCTCGTGGGCGTATCCGCACACGTCCTGTTCCGAAGGACCGCTTCCGAGGGAACCGGCTTCGCTCGCGCTCTGTTCGGCTGGATCGCCCTCCTCCTTCCCGCGCTCCTGGCGCTGATCGCCTACAACCGGTACGCCCCCGTCGACATGGTGGCCGTCGAGGTCGTCCTGCTCCTCGCGCTTCTCTACTCGATGTCCTTCGGTCGCCATCCCGCCTGCCGAGCCGTCACGTACGTCGTCCTGCTGGTCCTCACGATGCTCCTGAGTCCGGGCATCTGTCCCTTCCTGGCGGCCCTCTGCGCCCTGTGGGAGATGGTCGGACACCGGAGGTATCTCACCGGACTCCTCTACGTGGCCCTCGGAGCGTTGCCGGGGGTCTTCGTCGATGGGTATCTCTTCCACCAGGAGGCGGGGAGGATCGTGGGCCGCGCGCTGCCGCTCCTCTCCTCCCCGTACGGCACCGCCTCGATCGTCGTCCTCGGCGTCTTCCTGCTGCTCCACCTCGGCGTCGCCGCGCTCGAGAGATCCTGGGAGTGGGTGGGCCTCGGCCTCTTCGTCGTCCTCGTCGGCCTCCAATGGGACTTCCTGAGCGGGCTCGAATCCTCTCTCTGCTTCGCGATCGTCCTGATCCCGATCACGTACCGGCTGTTGTCGGCGGTCCCGGCGATACGGACCGGGAACCTGCGAAGGGCCGTGTCCGTACCGGTCCTCTGCCTCGTCGGCGTCGCCTTCGTGCTCGTGGCGCGCCTCTCGGTCGATCGGCAGAGCCAGGACTACCTGAAGATGGTGCGCGCGTGTCGGGCCCGTCACTGGGCCGAAGCTCTCGAGCTGGCCCGCCCTTCGACGCTCGCGAGAAATGCCAGGGGTCTGCTCGTGAGAAGAGGCCCACCTCGTCTACTTCGGCGTTTCCTTCCTGGCCTCGCTTTGCGAGGAGCGTCTCCTTCGGCGATCGGTTGGGGCCATTTGTAGGCGGGCCGGGGAGGGGGAAGGAGACGTTCGCGCTCTCGCTCGAGGGGAAGGAGAGCCGAGGGGAACCCAGTTGATCGCGCGGTGGTCCGAAGGCGCGGTAGTCTGATCGCGCCGCAAGAAGGAGAGAGGGCCCTCGATCGCCATCGAGGGCCCTGACGGTGGCGCCCGTTGGAGCGGGCACCTCACTACACCCGTGTGTGGTGATGGTAACCCGCCGCGCCCGGTCCGTCGAGTCTCCGGCGGCAGGGTGGAGCGACGAGAGACCACCGGGAGTTCTCCTGCGTTTGGTGCGACCAGCGCACGCTGGTCTGCCGGTCGTGCGATCGGGGGCAGCGCTACTGCTGCCGGGAGCACGCCGCACTGGGGCGGGCCGCGCGGTCCCGCGAGGCCGGGCGGCGGTACGCCGCCACGCCGGCGGGCCGGTGGAACAACAGCCGGCGCCAGAGGGAGTACCGCCAGCGGCGGCGACACCCTCCCGAGGGCTCGGTGCGCCCCTCCTCGGGGTCGTCGGGAGCCCCCGGCGAGGCGGCGGCGCGATCCCGACCTCTTGCACCTCCTGCCGCCAGAGATTGCGTAACGCATACGGGTTCCCTTGGCCCGCGGAAGCTGGCAGAAAGGCCCTTGCGAGTGCGCGTGGTGCGGAAGTCGGCCCCCTGGCGCCCCGAGTTGGCTCGCCGGACCGGGGGGAAGGCGTGCGAGCGCGCGCGGCCCCCCGCCGACGGGGTACCGCGCTGCCACTTCTGCGGTCGGGAACTGCTCCACGAGGGGGGCGGTCCCGGGTGAGCCGAGCAGGGAGGGTGGAAGGCATGGTGGAGAAGCGGATCCTGGTGCCCGGTCGGGTCCGGCGACCTCCGCAGACGGGCTTCTTCTGGGTGGACCGGCGCTTCTTCCGGGAACAGGCCGACCACCTCTCCCGCGACGCCGTCCTGCTCTACCTGTTCCTCTGCTCGGTGAGCGACCGCGACGGGCTCTCGTACTGGCGGGAGGAGAGCACCGCGGCCCGGCTGCGGATCACCGCCCCGCTCGTCGCCCGGGCCCGGGAGGAGCTCTTGGCGAGAGACCTCCTGGCCCACGCTCCGCCCCTCACCCAGGTCCTCTCCCTGCCGCTCCCGCTCCGTCTCGGCACGGCGGGCCGCGGCGAGCGGTCCGCCTCCCGGTCTTCTTCTCGCCGGGGACGGGAGTGAGGGACGGATGGAGCTCGAGATCCACGGACTCGACCTGCGCTACGAGGAACTCCGGGTCCGTTCCCCGGAGCGGGACCGCCGCCTGGTGGCCTCGCTGGCGGAGGTGGGGCAGCTCTGCCCGATCGTGGTCGTCGCCGGGGGCGAGGAGGGCCGGCCGGTGCTGATCGACGGCTATCGGCGGGTCCGGGGGCTGGTCCGCCTGGGCCGGGAGGTGGCGGTGGCCCTGCGGTGGGAGCTGGGTGAGCTGGAGGCCCTGCTCTTCCGGCGGTCGCTGACGAGCACGAGCGGGGAGACCACGCTGGAGCAGGCCTGGCTCCTCGAGGAGCTCCGGAGCCGCTTCGGCCTCGCCCTCGAGGAGTTGGCCCGGCGGTTCGACCGGACCGTCTCCTGGGTCAGCCGTCGTCTGGCCCTCCTCCGGGAGCTGCCCGCCTCGGTCCAGGAGCTGGTGCGGGAAGGTCGGATCGTCCCCCACGCCGCGGCGAAGCACCTGGTCCCCTTGGCGCGCGCCAACCGGAGCCACTGCGAGCGGCTGGCGCGGGCCCTGGCCCCGCACCGGTTCTCCAGCCGGGAGGTGGGCGAGGTCTACGCGGCCTGGCGGGACGGGGCGCCGGCGGCGCGGGAGCGGATCGTCGACGATCCGGCGCTCTTCCTCCGGGCCCGCCGGGCGCTCGCGGAGGAGCCGGCTCCCTTTCGCGGCCGGCGCACGGGTCTGGTGGAGGACCTCCTCGCCGTGGCCGCCATCGCCCGCCGCGCCGGGCGCCGGATCGGCGAGGGGGCGGTGGCGGTGCTCAGTCCACCGGAGCGGGAAGAGCTCCGGGAGGCGGTCGGCGCCGCCGGGGCCGGGATGGCCCGGCTCTCGACTCGGATCGAGGATGCACTGGGAGGTGAGGATGCTCGACGAAGGACAGCGGACGGCGATCTTCGAACTGCAGAAGAAGGGAGCCTCGATCCGGCAGATCGCCCGGGCCCTGGGGATCTCGAGGGGGGTGGTGCGCAAGGTGCTGCGCTCGGGCACCACCGAGGTCCCGCCCCTGACCAGGGAGGAGAAGGGGGAATCGTATCTCGAGCAGATCCGTGAGCTCTACGGGACCTGCGAGGGAAACCTGGTGCGCGTGCACGAGGAGCTCCGCGCCCTGGGGTGCGACCTCTCCTACCCGGCCCTGACCTCGTTCTGCCGGCGCCACGGCATCGGGAGGAAGCCGAAGCCGCCCGCCGGGCGGTACCACTTCGAGCCCGGCCAGGAGATGCAGCACGATACCAGCCCCCATACGCTGTGGGTGGGGGGAGTGAGGAAGGCGGTCCAGGTGGCCAGCCTGGTCCTCTGCTACTCGCGGCTCCTCTTCTTCCAGTACTACCACCGCTTCCGTCGCTTCGAGTGCAAGGTCTTCCTCACCGCGGCCCTGCGCTACTTCGGCGGCAGCGCCGGGACCATGATGATCGACAACACCCACGTCATCGTGCTGCGGGGTACGGGGGCGGAGATGGTCCCGGTGCCGGAGATGGAGGCCTTCGGCGGGCACATGGGTTTCGTCATCCAGGCCCACGAGAAGGGGGACGCCAACCGCTCCGCCCGGGTGGAGGGACCCTTCTCCTACATCCAGCGGAACTTCGAGGCGGGCCGCCGGGGCGAGGACCTGGCCGACTGGAATCGGCAGGCCGTCGACTGGTGCGACCACTACGCCAACGTCAAGGTCAAGCGGGCACTCGGCGCCTCGGCCCGCGAACTCTTCGCCGCCGAGCAGCCCTGCTTGCGCCCCCTGCCGGTCTACATCCCCGAGGTCTACCTCCTCCACCACCGGACCGTGGACGTGGAGGGCTACGTCAGGGTGGACACCAACGCCTACTCGGTCCCCTCCCCGGTGGGGCGGATGCTGGAGGTCCGGGAGACCCGGGACCGGGTCGTCGTCTACGAGGGCCCCCACATCGTGGCCGCCCACGCCAAGGTGGTCGGGGAGCGGAACCGGCGGGTCACCGACCCCGCGCACCGCCCGCCCCGCGGCCAGGGCCACAAGACCCGGGAGAAGCAGGCCGCGGCGCGCGAGGTCCTGCGGGTCGTCCCCGAGCTCGCGGACTACGTGGCGGAGCTGGGAAGACGGGGCCGGGGCTACGCCCCGCGCCTCTTCCGCCGGCTCCTGCAGATGATCAAGGACTACCCCCGGGAGCCGCTGCTGGCGGTGCTCGCGGAGGCGGCGCAGTACGGCCTCTACGACCTCGAGCGGGTGGAGCGGATGGTGCTCAAGAGAATCGGGGAGGACTTCTTCTACCCCCAGTCCGGAGGCGACGATGCATGACGAGACCAAGCAGTTCCTGAAGGGGCTGCACCTCGGGAGGATCCTCGAGATCCTCGACGAGGAACTCGCGCTGGCGCAGCGGGAGGACCGCCCCCACGAGGAGTTCCTGCAGCGCCTCCTCCGGGCCCAGTGGTACCACCGCCAGGAGCAGGCGCTGGAGTGGCGCAAGAAGAGGGCCCGCCTGCCCTTCACCTGGACGCTCAAGACCTTCCCCTTCAAGAAGCAGCCGGGGGTGAGCCGGCGCCAGATCAACGCCCTGGCCACCCTCGACTTCATCCCCCGGGCGGAGAACGTCGTCTTCGTCGGCAAGACCGGCGTGGGGAAGACCGGACTGGCGGTCGGGCTCCTGCTGCAGGCGCTGGAGAGCGGCTACCGGGCCCTCTTCGTCAAGGCCCAGGACCTCTTCGACGAGATGTACGCTTCTCTGGCCGACCGCTCCACACCGAAGTTCGTCCGGCAGCTCGCGAGGATCGATGTCTTGGCGATCGACGAACTAGGCTACGTCAACGTGCGTCCCGAGCAGGCCAACGTCTTCTTCCGCCTGATGGAGGAGCGCTACATGAAGAAGCCCACCCTCATCACGACCAACCTGGTCTACGACGAGTGGCACCACCACCTCGGCAACCCCACCATGGTCGAGGCCCTGATCTCCCGGCTCCTCCACCGCTGCCACACCATCAGCATCGACGGCCCCTCCCTACGCGACCCCCAGTGACGGCGCTCCGCCTTCCTCTGCCGCACCGGCCCACGCCGCACCGCGCCCCCGCGCCCCTCGCCCGGCAAAGAGACCACCGCGCGCCGTGCCTGCGCGGAATCGCCCGCCGATAGCACCGATCGC
>CAZIIB010000297.1:0-5344 GCA_964539125.1 uncultured Thermoanaerobaculia bacterium
GCCTCGGCCAGGGAGTGACGGAAGTCCACGTCGTCGGGGTGGCGCTCGAGAGCGCGGGTCCGGAGGCGCACGAGGCCCTGCCAGTCCTCGGCGTCGTAGAGCTCCAGCTCCTTGACGGCCGCCGGGACGCCGTCGTCGTCGCGGTCGGCGGAGAGCTTGCAGCACGGGCAATCGAAGTCGTGGTCGGAAGGCATCGGTTCCTCCTCCTGGGGTTCGGTCGTCGATCTCGCGGCGGCAGCCGCCACGCCGGCGGGCCCGCCATGGAGATAGGACGCGAACCGCGCCCGGAATCGCCCGGGTGGGGCCCGCCTGCCCGCACGGGCGGTGTGCTAGGGCACTCGGCCGGGAAAGAATCGAGCAGATCTCGGGTGAAGATCGGGCATTTACCCGAGTGACTGGGCAGCCGTGGGGGCCCATCATGGGGCCGTAGAGGAAAGGAGGCCACCAAATGACCCGCTACCATGGCAAACAGAACGTCGAGCCCGGCATCTACCTCAATCTCAGAGAGCTGTCCTTCAAGTCCCTCGACGACGAAGGGCACCTCCCCGGCAAGGAGACGAGCGTCTACTACCGGGTGCCCGCACTGGTGCTGCTCGTCGCGGCGCCGCTGCTGGGCCTGGTGTACGCGATCTTCCTGCCCCTCATCGGCTTCATGATGCTCGGCGCCTTCCTGGCCAGCAAGTTCTACGGCGTCGCCAAGCAGGCGGCGGACGCCACCGTCCTCGTGCTCCGGCCCGCCTGGCAGCCGGCCCGCGCCTTCCTCACCCGGGGCAAGCGGGCGAAGGGCAAGGAGAAGCAGGCGAAGGGCGAGGACGCGTGGGCCGAGAAGGCCCGCAAGGAGGCCGAGCGCGAGGAGGAGAGCGACGACCCGGGCGAGGACGCCTGAGCCGCCCGCTTCGACCTGGAGCCCGGAGGGAGGGCCCCGAGCGGTTCGGGGCCCTTCGCCGTGTCCGGACGAGCGCGATCGAGAAACCATCGAGGAACCAACCGAGGAGAGACGAACCATGTCTCGACCGAACACCCTCAGCCTGGAGCGCGCAGCGGTGGGGAGCCTGGTAGTGGCGCTCGGCGCGCTGCTCCTCCTGGCGGCGGCCCCGGCCGCCCGAGGGAGCCAAGATACTCCCGAGGCCGTCGAGTACTGCCTGGCGTGCCACGAGGACGACTCCCTGACCCTCGAGCTCGGCGACGGCACCGAGATGAGCCTGACCGTCGACGGCTCCGAGTTCGCGAAGTCGGTCCACGGCGGCGAGCTTCTCTGCACCGACTGCCACGAAGGCTACGACAACGAGGACAAGCACCCCGGCGACGCCAGCTTCGCCAGCCGGCGCCAGTACGTGCTCGCCTCCTACGAGATCTGCAAGCAGTGCCACTTCGACACCTACACGCGGACCCTCGAGAGCATCCACTACACCTACTTGAAGGAAGGGGTCGAGGAGGTCCCCGTGTGCACCGACTGCCACGGCGCCCACAACATCGCCGACCCCCACCAGAAGCAGGCGATGATCTCGAGGAGCTGCGCCACCTGCCACTCGGACGTCTACCGCGAGTACGCTCAGAGCGTCCACGGCCGAGCCCTCGTCGAGGAGCACAACCAGGACGTGCCGGGCTGCGCCGACTGCCACACCGCCCACTCGATCGCCGACCCGACGAGCGCGGCCTTCCACATCCGCTCGCCCGAGATCTGCGTGCGCTGCCACGGCGACGAGAAGCTGATGGCGAAGTACAACATCCCGACCCAGGCCGCCGAGACCTACCTCTCGGACTTCCACGGGGTCACCGCCACCCTCGCCGACCCGGCGAAGGTCGAGGAGCGCCAGCTCGTGGTGACCTGCATCGACTGCCACGGCGTCCACGACATCGCCTCGCCCGAGCTGGTGGGCGACGCCGAGATGAAGGCCCGCGTGGCCAAGGTCTGCGCCGGGTGCCACCAGGACGCCGCGAAGGACTTTCCCGCCGCCTGGCTCTCCCACTACCGGCCGTCGCTCCACCACGCGCCGCTCGTCTTCCTGGTGAATCTCTTCTACAAGATCCTGATCCCGTTCATGATCCTGGGCCTGGCCCTGCAGGTGGGGCTCCACCTCTACCGCGTGGCCGTCCGGCGTTAGGAGCAGTGATGAGTCAACACTCCCGACCCACCGAGAAGGTCCGGCGCTTCTCCGGCTGGGCCCGCTTCCAGCACTTCGCCATCATCGCGCTGTTCATCCTGTTGCTCGGCACCGGGCTGCCCCAGAAGTGGCCCAACAACCCGCTGAGCGCCTGGCTCGTGGACGCCATGGGCGGCATCTTCGCCGCCCGCTGGATCCATCGCGTCTCCGGCGTTCTGTTCGCCCTCCTGACGCTCGCCCACGTGGTGGTCGCCACGGTCGGAGTGGCGACGCGGCGCATGAAGCCGACCATGATGCTCAGCCGCCAGGACTTCCGGGATACGGTCGACAACCTGCGCTACTATCTGGGCCGCACCGACACCGCCCCCCGCTTCGGCCGCTTCGACTACCGGCAGAAGTTCGAGTACTGGGGCCTCATCTTCGGCAGCGCCATCATGGTCTTGACCGGGTTCATCCTGTTCTACCCCATCGTGGTCTCGCACCTGCTGCCCGCCGAGCTGATCCCGGCGGCCAAGGCGATGCACTCGAACGAGGCCATGCTGGCTCTCTTGACCATCCTGGTGTGGCACCTCTACGGCGCCCACCTGAACCCCGACGTCTTCCCCTTCGACTCCAGCATCTTCACGGGCAAGATCAGCAAGGAGCGCTTGCGCCACGAGCACCCGCTGGAGTACGAGGACCTCTGTGGAGATGAGGGCGAAGACGAGACCGCGGACGAATCGCACGAGGCGGGTCCGCCCGGCGAGCGCCAGATCGCCAAGAATCGGTAGATGATGGGGTGACTTCCGCGCTCTGGCAGCTCCCCGGGGCCACCTACCTCTGGCAGGTGGCCCTTCATTCTGCGGTGGCGGGGACGATCCTCTTCACCTGGTCCCGCCACCTGGAGCTGCCCTCGGGGCGCGCCCGGCGCCTGCTGCTGGCGGCGGTGCTGGTCCTGCCCCTGGTGACTGCGGCGGTGCCCGGGCGCCGGTCCACCACCTTCGAAGAGCGCGTCGCCTGGTTCGACAGCGAGCGGGTGCTCGCTCTGCCCCTCTTCCACGGGCTCCGGGTGAGCCACCTGGTGGCGGGGATCGGGGCGGCGACCGTGCTCATCGCCCTCGCCCAGGAGCTCCTCCCCTCCCTCCAGCGGGTGCGGCGCTCGGGCGAGGCGCTGCCGGCCGATCTCGGCCGCCGGGTGCGGTCGCTGCCGGGCTGGGAGCGGGTGACCATCCAGGCGGTCACCGGCCGCCCCTTCTACGTGGCGACCCCGGGCGTTCCCGGCCGGAGGCCGGTCCTCCAGATCTCCCACGACGTCCTGGCGGCCCTCGACGAGGACGAGCTCGCCGCGGTCCTCCGCCACGAGAACGCCCACTGGCAGCGCCGCCGCTGGCTGCCCCTCAACCTGCTCTTCCTCGTGCGCCTCGTCCAGCTCTACAACCCGGTCGCCCTCTGGGTCTTCCGCGCCTACCTCCTGGAGCTCGAGATCGCCTGCGACGCCGACGCCGTGGCGGGCGCCGACCGCCGCCCCCTGGCCCGCGCCCTCCTCGCCTTCTACGACCGCACCGACCCCCACGACCTCGCCGCCCGCGGCACCCTCCGACGCCGGGTCGACATCCTCCTCGGCCGCCACCCCCACGACGACAAGGCCCTCCCGGTCCCCGCCGTGGCCGCCGCCGTGGCAATTCTCCTGGTGACCCTGCCATGGATCGTCTGAAGGGCCTGGTGAGCCTGCTGGTGGTGGCCGGGATCGTCCTGGCGATCCTGCGGGTGATCCACCTCGGCCTCCCCCTCGTCTACCCCCAGGTCCTCCGCGGCCCCTTCAGCCTGGACGCCGTCGCCGACGTCAAGGAGTACTCCGGCTTCTCCCCGCTCGTCCCCTTCTACCGCCCCCAGGTCCTGGGCCAGAAGCCCATCAACATCACCGTCAAGCGAGGCCTGGAGCCCGAGGTCACCATCTTCTGGCAAGGCGACCACTTCCTCTACCTCCACGAGCGCCGAGGCGGCCCCAGACCCCCGGTCCCCGAAACCGCCCGCCCCGTAGAAGGCGCCCCCGACCACGAAACCGTCTCCTGGCGCCAAGGCCGCACCACCTACGCCCAGACGAGGCGGGGCGAGATCTGGGTGGAGCTCAGGACGGACCTCGGGGAGAATGACGTGCGGCGGATTCTCGATACGTTGCGGGCTTATGAGGAGTTGTTGTAGTAAGGCACCCATGGAAACGAAGGCCTGAAGCCAGAGCTCCCTGTATCATTGAATCGTTCAACGACTTGGAGTGGAGATGGCGCTCTTCTACCGCGGCGCAGGCATCGGCACGTACTGGCACGCCAACGACCCCCGTCTCAGCGGGTTCACCCCGCGGTCGCCGGGAATGCAGGCCAGCACCGACCGGCTGATGCGCCACATCGGGAACGGCACGACCACGAGTCCCTACGTGTCGCTGACGAGATCCTACGGTGTCGCCCTGGGCTACGCGCTCCTGGGGAAGATGAAGCCCACGAAGAGCCACCCCGCCTACGTGTGGGAGATCGAACTCACGGACCCTCTACCAGGGAACTGCCAGCTCCTGGACCCGGTCCAGGAGATCGCGAAAGCTCTGCCGCCTCCTTTGCACAGCCCGAGTTACCAGCATGACGGCCCTCAGACCTTCCTCCTGGGCCTGATCGACCCTGGCCAGCAGCATCTCTTGCTCGAGCCTCGGCCCGGACCGCCGGAGAGCGGCAGCTCCTTGGCGGCTCCAACTCTCTCTGCCGAGCTCGAGACCCTGGTCCGAGCTCTACGCGACGCGGAGCTTCTCGCCGTGGGTGCGATTCCGGCCGCCTGCGTCCGCTATTGCTATGAGGTATACTGAACGAGCCATGGCGCAGTCCAACTTCATCCACGTCGACCTTCGGGCCGTCCCCAGGAAGGGCGATATCCGCGCCAAGAGCGCGGATGTCGTGCGGATTTCTCCTGACATGGCCATGATCAACCTGAATGTCAGGGGCGAGCCGGAGACGGTTCGCTTCGACCTCGCCAAGCAGGTCTTTCTCGACTCCCTGGGCAGCAAGAAGCTAGACCTGGCGCTCGAGGAGCTCCGAGGCCCGATCACGGTCAGGATCGGGGCCGCCAAGGCAAAGACCTTTCAAGCAGGCCGATCCACCCGCTCCCGTCGTTTCGCTCCGAAGCGCAGCCGGGAAGCCGTCAAGGCCCGCGGCCTGGGATAGCGACGCCAGCTCCCCCTCATCTACCCCAGATCCTCCGCAGCCCCTTCAGCCTGGACA
>CAZIIB010000298.1:0-5313 GCA_964539125.1 uncultured Thermoanaerobaculia bacterium
CGTCCATGCGGGCGGCGACTCAGCCTTGGGCCCAGGCGTGGCGGGGAGCGACGAGCGA
This sequence comes from uncultured Thermoanaerobaculia bacterium, assembly GCA_964539125.1. Classification (GTDB taxonomy): domain Bacteria; phylum Acidobacteriota; class Thermoanaerobaculia; order Multivoradales; family DATKCC01; genus CAVUBL01. The sequence goes on from CAZIIB010000298.1 coordinate 59, forward strand.
GAGAGCGAGGACCGCCGAAGCAGTCAGGAGGATGCTGCCACGACGCGAGACAGGTCGAACCATGAAAAGGCTCCTCTAGACAAAGTGACAGGGTTCGGCGCTGGTGAGGAGCAAGGTCCGGGCCAACCCTCGAGGAGCCGGAAAGGCCGCAGTTTCAAAGCTTCGACGCCACCGGAGCCGGCCCGTCTACCATAGGATCTATGGAGGAGACCATCGAGCCTATGAGGCGGTCGTGGACCGGACGGCCGGCGGCTCTCAACCCGGAAGACCGGCCTCGGACACTCGCTCGTAGCCCCGGCAGGCGACGACCGGCAGGCGGGGGTAGCGGGGAAACGCAGGATCGCGCTCCGCCATGCCGCAGCGCAGGAAGACGCTCGAGAGCGACGCCAGCACCGCGGCGTGGCGGCAGGTGGCACACAGACCCGGCGGGCCGCCCAGGCGAGCGAGCTCGCCCGGCGCCGGACGGCGGCCGACGGAGGAATCGGAGGGTGAGCCCATGGTGCGGGGAACCTATCAGGCGCCCTGCGACGGCGCTCCCGGAGGCCCGGATGGCGAGGAATCGCCGGTCCGCCTCAACCAATTCCTGAGTGAATCCGTATAATTCTATGAAAGCGGGGACGGTGCATGGCGCCGTCCCACCTCCCGGGCCTCCCGGGATCGCGTTCGCGGTCTTGAGACGGAGACCCTCGGCGGAGTGATCCGCACTCGCCATGAGCCCAACCTCCCGCGGCCACCGGCCGCGGGGATTCCCCCACGGGGGGCCGGTGATATCTACCGGCCCCCCGTACCCCACCTGCCTGGGAGAGGCTCCGACGCAGAGACAGAGCTTGCTTCCGCGGGCTCGACTCCGGAGTCCTCGGCCCCCTCCCGCGGCAGTCGGCTCGGCGAGACCTGACCGGCCCGGGCTTTCTTCCACGCAGAGATCGACTGGATCTCCCCCCTTGCCTCGATCCCTCTCCCACCCTCGGGCACCGCGCCCGCAGGGCGTGGTCGGGAGAGGGACGCTGTCGGCCTTCGCGTCTCGCAGTCTTGGGCGGAGCCCCGTTAAACTCCAGCCGCCATGATCGAGCCGACGCTGTACGAGCAGGTGGTCGCGCGAGGCGGGTTCTCGCCGCCCGCCCCCAAGGTGCGGACCTCGGCGGCCGTCGTCCTCTGGCGCCGCGACGCCGCCGGAGAGATCGAGGTCTACTGGATCCGGCGCGACCCGGAGATGAAGTTCATGGGCGGCTGGTACGCCTTCCCGGGAGGCGCCGTGTCGCGTCGCGACGTCGCCCGCGAAGAGAGCGACGGGACGCCGCCCTGGCTCACGGGCGCACCGGACGGCCTCGAGGCCGGGGCCGCGACCGGCGCCATGCCCGAGACCCTCACCGCCGGGATCGAGCCGTTCCCTCCGGATCGGACCCCCGGCCTGGTGACGGCGACGCTCCGGGAGCTCTTCGAGGAGACCGGCCTCCTGCCCACCGCCGGCGGCGGCTGGGCGGACGAGGTCTCCGCCGAACGGCTGGCCGCGGCGCGGCGCGATCTCCTCACCAAGCGCCGGGGCTTCGCCGAGATCCTCTCGGAGCTCGGGCTGACCCTCGACGCCTCCCGGCTTCTGTTCGCCGGACGCTGGCTCACGCCGCCGTTCGCTCCGGTGCGCTTCGACAACCGGTTCTTCCTCCTGGAGCACGGCCAGGGCGCCCCCGAGCCGGCCGACTCGGAGGAGGCGATCTCGGCCGGCTGGATCCGTCCGCGGGCGGCCCTCGCGAGCTGGGAGCGCGGCGAGGTGATGGCGGCGCCGCCGATCGTCCACCTCCTGCGGGTGCTGGCCGACCGGGGCGACAGCGGGCCCGGCGACGGAGACTGGATGCGGCGGCTGCGGCATCCGGAGGAAGCGAACCTGGGACCGCTACGCAACGTCGAGCTCCGGCCCGGCCTGGTCCTGTTCCCCTTGCGCACCCCGACCCTGCCGCCGGCGAGCCACACCAACTGCTACTTGGTGGGAACCGGCGAAGCCGTGCTGGTCGACCCGGGTACGCCCGATCCCGAGGAGGCCGATCGGCTGGCGGCGGCGCTCGATGTCGCCCGGACCCGGCTCGGCCGGCGCGTGGTCGCCATCTGGCTCACCCACCACCACCCGGACCACGTGGGAGCGGTCGAGCGCCTGCGCCGCCGCCTGGGCGTCCCGGTGGCGGCGCACTCGGAGACCGCGGAGCGCCTCGCCGGCCGAGGGATCGTCGTCGAGCGCCGGCTGGCCGACGGCGACCGGGTCGAGCTGGCCGGCGGCGCCGACGCCGGGGACCGGCCCATGGCGCTCCGGGTCCTCCATACCCCGGGCCACGCCCGCGGGCACCTGTGCTTCTACGAGGAAGAGCTGGGATCGCTCCTCGCCGGAGACATGGTCTCGGCGATCTCGACCATCGTGATCGATCCCCCCGAAGGGGACATGGACACCTACCTGGCGTCGCTCGATCGACTGGTCGAGCTCGCGCCTCGCACCCTCTTCCCCGGCCACGGCCCGCCGCTCCTCGACGCCGTGGGCAGGCTGCGCGAGCTCATCGACCACCGGCTGTGGCGCGAAGCGAAGGTCCTGGACGCGTGGCGCGCCGGCTGCCGCGAGCCACGGAAGATGCTGCCCTCGGTCTACGACGACGCCCCGCGGGAAGCCTGGCCCCTCGCCGAGCGACAGATCGAGGCCCATCTCCGGCGCCTCGCCCGCAGCGGCGCCATCGACGACCCGTCGCGGGGCGGACACCACCGGCCGTGAAGCTCTGGGCGGTCGCCGACCTCCACCTGCGCCACGAGGCCAACCGCCGGGCCCTGGAGCAGCTCGCCCCACGGCCGGACGACTGGCTGATCCTGGCGGGCGACGTGGGCGAGACCGAAGAGCACCTGCGCTTCGCCCTCGACGTTCTCTCGCGGCGGTTCGCGCGGCTGATCTGGGTGCCCGGCAACCACGACCTGTGGGCCCCGCCCTCGGCCCCCGCGAGCCGCGAGGGCGAGGCCGGCTACCGGCGCCTGGTCGAGGTCTGCCGCGAGCGGGAGGTCCTGACGCCCGAGGATCCCTACCCCCTCTGGCCCGGCTCGACTCCGGGCCGGCCTCTGCGGATCGCACCGCTCTTCCTGCTCTACGACTACACCTTCGCGCCGGACGGGGTGCCACCGGAGCGGGCGGTCCAGTGGGCCATGGAGAGAGACATCCTGTGCGCCGACGAGATCCTGCTCAAGCCGGCGCCCTACCCCTCTCGCGAGGCCTGGTGCGCCGCCCGCTGCGAGGCGGCGGCCGAGCGGCTCGCCGCCGCGACGGCGGACGGCGAGGAGCTGGTCCTGGTCAACCACTGGCCGCTCCGGCGCGAGCTCGCCGAGCTCCCCGCCGTCCCCCGGTTCGCCATCTGGTGCGGCACCCGCAGGAGCGAGGACTGGCACCTGCGCTTCCGGGCCCGCGCCGTGGTCTACGGCCACCTCCACATCCCCAGGACGACCACGGTCGACGGCGTGCGCTTCGACGAGGTCTCGTTCGGCTACCCCCGGAACTGGCATGGCCGGCGGACGCTCGAGGAGGCGCTGCGCCAGATCCTCCCGGTGCCCGAGGACGGTGACGGAGAGGCGCTCTACTCGTAGCGCAGGGCCGCCGACGGATCGACCCGGGCGGCGAGCCAGGCGGGCAGCAGGCAGGCCACCAGGGTGATCGAGAGGGTGAAGGCGACCACCGCGCCCAGGTCCGAGAGCTCCACCCGGAAGGGCACCGACGACAGGAAGTAGATCGCCGCCACCTCGGGGTCGAAGCGGATCAGGTGGAAGGTGGTCATGGCCCACGCGACGCCCGACCCGAGGGCTACGCCCAGGAGGGTGCCCGCCGTCCCCAGGAGCCCGCCGTAGAGGAGGAAGATCGAGCGCAAGCCGTTGGGGGTGACGCCCAGGGTCGCCAGCACTCCGATGTCGCGCATCCGTTCGCGCACCAGCACGATCAGGGTCGAGGCGGTGTTGAAGGTGGAGACCATGACGATCAGCCCCAGCACCAGGAAGAGGATCACCTGCTGCATCTCGAGCGCCGTGAAGAGCCCCCGGTTGAGCTCCCGGGCGTCGGTCACCAGGTAGCCGGCACCCAGAACCTTCTCGGCCCGTTCCACGACCCGGCTCGCATCGTCGAGGTCGGCCACCGCGATCTCCACCAGGTCGGTCGACCCGGAGGCGCCGGTCAGCTCCCGAACCCGCTTTCGAGCCATCGCCACCCAGCTCCGATCGAACTCGGCGAAGCCGGACCGGAAGGTCCCGGTCACCCGGACCGTCGAGTAGTGAAACCTGGGACGGCCGCCGCTGAAGCCGAGGACCACCAGGCGCAGCACGTCGCCCCGGCGGGCACCCAGGTCGTGGGCCAGCTCGTACCCCAGGATCGCTCCGGGCACCCCGCCGGTGTCCGCGAGCTGCTCGCGGGAGCCCGAGAGCAGCCCCTCGCCGGGATCGACCCCGCGCAGGGTCACCTCGACCTGCCGGGCCTCGCCACCGAGAGAGCCGCCTCCCTCGGCCGCCTCCGGCCCGGCGGCCGAGAGCGACCCCTGGGCGTAGGCGACCTGGCCGACCCGCGCGACGCCGGGAACCTTTCGCAGGGCCTGGAGCGTCGCGGGAGGCAGGTTCGCCGCTCCCCGGCCGGGCGCCAGGGGATAGGCGAGCACCGCGGCGTTGCCTGACAGGAGCTTGGCCTCCAGGTCCTCGCGGTATCCACTCATCAGGGCCATGGCGATGACCATGGCGGTGACCCCGAGAGTGGTGGCCACCAGGGCGGCCCGGGCGGTGCCGTCGAGCAGGCGGCTCCGCCGGTGGCGGAGGAAGCGCCAGGCGACGATCCAGGGGACCGGGCCTTTGAGGGGAGCGTGCTGCACGGTCCGGCCGCGAGGATCAGCCCGAGTGAGCCGCCACCGACTCCAAGAAGCGGTCGAACAGCGCCGCCGCCTCGTGGGGACCCGGCGCGGCCTCGGGATGGTACTGGGCGGCGAAGACCGGCCGATCCGTCAACGCCAGGCCTTCGAGGGTGCCGTCGTTCAGGTTGACGTGCGTCGGCCGGACCTCCGGCGGCAGGCTCTCGGGCGCCACCGCGAAGCCGTGGTTCTGGCTGGTGATGGCGACCCGGCCGGTCGCCAGGTCCTTGACCGGCTGGTTGCCCCCGTGGTGTCCGAACTTGAGCTTGAAGGTGCTCCCGCCCAGGGCGAGACCCAGGAGCTGGTGCCCGAGGCAGATGCCGAACACCGGGCGGCCGGAGCCAGCGAGCTCGCGCACCT
>CAZIIB010000299.1:0-5305 GCA_964539125.1 uncultured Thermoanaerobaculia bacterium
GACGAAGGTGTTGGCGAAGCGCAGGAAAATCGCCGCGATGATGAGCGCCTCGAGCGTCTCCCGGTACGGCCTCCTGGTGCGCGTCTCGGCCATGGCCGAGGTACTGTACCCGAGATCCCGGCGGGACGCGAATCCGCAGCGGGCCCCGCAAAGGACCTCGGGCTCAGCTACCTGGCCAGGCCGAAAACAGGGCGGGCCACCCGCCGCCGCAAGGGCGCTGGCTCTCCACCCAGAAGGACCGCATCTACAGCGGACAGACGACGCGATCATCCTTTATCGATCGTGGTTTATGCCGCATATCCAGGATTTGCGGAAAGGACAGATCGCCTTGACAGCCCAGGTCCCGAGAGCTACTCTGTTCTTCCATCCGAGAAACGGGAGGAGTCGACGATGACCCGCACGCCATCGACGAGGGGCGAAGCGATCGGGCGGGGGAAGGGAGCTCCGGCGGAGACGCTGGTCCTCTTCGGCGTGAGCTTCGAAGAGGACGGCGTCCACTACGGCGTCTGCCTGAGCCACTTCATGATGGCGATGGCCGGGACGGCGGAGGAGCTGGACTCCGCCATCGTCGCGATGGTCGACGCACACATCGAGGCGAGCCTGAAGCTGGGTAACCCACCTTTCGTGCATCTCCCCGCCGCCCCATCGGAGTACTGGGACATCTGGCTTCGACTGACGAAGGAGGGCGTCCATCTGAAGACGCTCCAACCTCCGCCGGGCCGCGAGCGACCGATCGTGCAGCTTGCGCAGCAGGCCCCGCGAGCCGCCTGATGACCCTGGCGGAGGTCGTCGCGGTCCTCAGGGAACGCTACGCACAAGTCGAGCTCTTCGACGGAGCCCAGGGCGGCACGGCCCTCATCGTCAACGGACTCGTCTTTGGCTGTAGCGCCTGGTACCCCGAGGACTCCGTGCCCGACCGCTTCCTCTGGTATCTCTGCAACGTGCTCGACGAGCTAGACCCGCGAGACCTCGGGCTCGACCAGCTCGAGGATTAGGCAGCTCGGGGAGCCTGCTGTCCTGCCAGATGGTCCCGCGAATTCGCTGCGCTGACTCGCTGACGGTGACCCGGAAGATCGCAGGAGAAATCGTCTTCGGGCTAGACAGCTCGCTGACGTACCACCAGGGCGCCACTGGGCGCTGATCTGGTCGGTGTTGAGGCCCCCACCCAGATCAAGCACCATGCCCCACGGTGTACGCGGCCTGCCCCGATCCCACAACGGATTGATCGCGAGCCAGGCCCAGACTACTGATCCGGCACAGATGACGCCAAACGCGATCCACGCTATGTAGGTCAAGCCCGCTGGACCAAACACGGCGCCGCAGTCCACTACGTGCATCCAAACGAAAGCGGCGGCTGCCACAACAGCAGCCGCCACGGCCATTGGCGTGGCGTGAGGATGGTTACCCACGCTTCCTCCCTCGATCCGCAGAGTGTACCTGTCTGCGATCTCGGGAGGGTGTGCCCGTCGTCAAACGATTTAGCGGTGGTCCAAATCCTTTGACGCACCGCCGGCGCTCGCTCGTGGGGCCGGTCGTTGGCTCCGCTGCCCTGGGTTTGCCAAGTACATGATCCCGAGATCCCTGGACGTTGCCCGCCCCGGGTGAACGCCCGCCAGACCGCTGGCGCGTCGCGACTCCTGGGCTGGTGCCGGCGCAGAATCCTTTGACATCGGCGGCCTTCGCCGATCCTTCCTGATTCTCCGCAACCTCTTTCCTTTCAGTGGCTTGCCGTGCTCTGGCACGGTTGGCGTGGGGCTTGATCTCTCCGTGCCGCGAACCCGGAGAGAGGAGGTGAGAGCCCACGACGGACCGAACGCACGATGAACGCTGGTAAGGCACAGGGCCCCTTCGGGGGCCCGCATCTTTCGAGCAGTCGAACACCCAATCGAACCACCACAGAAAGGACGTCTACGATGACCACTCAGACCCTGAGCTCGACCGTTCTCCGCGCCGCCTCGGCGCTCCTCCTCGTCGCCTTCCTGGCCGCGCTGCCGGCTGCCGCGGCCTCCTCTCCGAGCCCGACTCCGGCCAAGGCGCTCGCCGGCGTCGTCAACGTCAACACCGCCACCGCCGACCAGCTCGTCCTGCTGCCCCGGATCGGTCCCTCGATCGCCCGGCGCATCCTCGACCTGCGCAAGAGCGACGGCCCGTTCAAGGGCCCCGAGGACCTGATGCTGGTCCGAGGGATCGGCGAGCGCACCTTCGCCCTGATCAAGGACTACGTGGTGGTCGAGGGCAAGACGACCCTCACCCAGAAGGTGCCGAGCCGCCGGAGCTCGAGCCACCAGGAGCGCCGCTGAGGGAGAGGCGGTGGGCCCGGGAAGGAGCGATCCGTCCCGGGCCCTCCCGCCCTCCGGCGCAACCACCGGAGCGCTCCGCCATGGACACCCGACCGATCGAGAGACCCCGCCACGCGGCGGGCTTCACCCTCCTCGAGCTGCTGGCGGTGCTGGCGTTGCTCGGCATCGTCCTGACCCTCGGCGTGCCCGCCCTGCTCGACGCCACCTCCCGCCTGCGCGTGAACCTGGCGGCCTCGGAGGCGGCGGTGGTCCTCCAGCGGGCGAAGATGCTCGCCGTGCGCTCGAACGCCCACGTGGCCGTGCGCTTCGACCCGACGCCGGCCGGCCCGGTGACCTGGGCGCTCTACGCCGACGGCGACGGCGACGGCGTGCGCTGGCGGGACGTCCAGGAGGGCGACGACCTCGTGCTCCAGGCTCCGCTCCCCCTGCGCCGCACCGGGGCCTCCGTCCACCTGGGGTTTCCGCCCGGGCCGCCGCCCCGGGACCCGGGCTCGCCCGATCGCCACCTCGACCGGCTGGACGACCCGATCCGCCTGGGCCGCTCGGACATGGCCTCCTTCGGACCGATGGGCGCCTCGAGCTCCGGATCGCTCTACTTCACCGACGGCAAGCGCTCGCTGGCCGTGGTCCGGCTCTTCGGGCACACCGGCAAGATCGAGGTGCTGTCGTACGACCCGGACACCGAGACCTGGCGGTGAAGCGAACCGGGAGCTGCCGTCCCTCTCCCCCCGCGAGGCTGGGAGAGGGATCGAGGGTGGGGGGGGCGATCCGCTGGATCCTCCGGTCTGGAGCAGCCGAGTCGCTGAGCGCAGGATCGCCCGCCGGACGTGGGCTGGGGGAGCTGCGGCTCGAGAGGCCCATGCGGCCAATGAAGCCTCTGTCCGTTGGAGGCGGAGGTTCTGTCGTTTGACGGCCGTTCTGAGCGTACAGTAGGCTGCCGCCATGAGGGCGACGGCCGTCATCACCACCGTGGGCACCGAGGACCAGGCCAACCTGATCGCCCGTGAGATCGTCGGCCGGCGCCAGGCCGCCTGCGTCAACATCGTCCCCGGTATCCGCTCCATCTACCGCTGGAAGGGCAAGGTCTGCAGCGACACCGAGTTCCTGCTGATCGTCAAGACCCTGGACAGCGAGTTCGAGGCGGTGGCCGCCACCATCCGTGAGCTCCACAGCTACGAGCTCCCGGAGATCCTCACCTTCGACGTCGGCCAGGGCGACCGGAGCTTCCTCGAGTGGATCGCCGCGAGCCTCGACAAGGAAGCCGACTTCTCCGACGAGGAGGAGCCGGAGTTCGCCGACCTGGACCTGGGCGACTGAGCGGGTTCGCGCTCCAGCCCCGGACGCCGCTCGCTCAGATCGCGTCCAGGGCCTGAGAGAGGTCGCCCACGAGGTCCTCGGCGTCCTCGATCCCCACCGAGACCCGCACCATCCCGTCCGTCAGGCCGAGCTCGGCCCGCATCTCGGGCGGCACCGAGGCGTGGGTCATCGACGCCGGGTGGGAGATCAGGGTCTCCACCCCGCCCAGGCTCTCGGCCAGGCTCATCACCTGCAGCCGGTCGAGCAGGCGCTTGGCCTCCTCGAACCCTCCCACGTCGAAGGTGATCATGGCTCCGAAACCCCGCGCCTGCCGCTTCTGCACCTCGTGGCCGGGGTGGTCCGGAAGCCCCGGGTAGAGGATCTTGCCCACCGCCGGATGCTCGACCAGGAGGCCGAGCACCGCCTGGGCGTTGGCCTGGTGGCGCTCCATGCGCACCGCGAGGGTCTTGATCCCCCGCATCACCAGGAAGCTGTCGAAGGGCGAGAGGATGGCGCCGCCCGACTTCGAGACGAAACGGAACCACTCCGCGTCCTCCTCGCGCGAGCTCACCAGCACGCCCCCCACCGAGTCGCTGTGGCCGTTCAGGTACTTGGTGGTCGAGTGGACCACGATGTCCGCCCCGAGGGCCAGAGGCCGCTGGAAGTAGGGCGAGAGGAAGGTGTTGTCCACCGACAGCAGGGCGCCCGCCGCATGGGCGATCCCGGCGATGGCGGCGATGTCGCTCACCTCCATCATCGGGTTGGTCGGCGTCTCGACGTGGATCAGCCGGGTCTCGGGGCGCACCGCCTCCTCGACCGCGCCGAGGTCGGTGGTGTCGACCCAGGAGAACTCGAGGCCGTAGCGCTCGAGGATCTGGTGGAAGAGGCGGTAGGTGCCGCCGTAGACGTTGTGGGAGACGACCATGTGGTCGCCCGCCTGGAGCAGGGAGGCGAGCGTCTGGATCGCGGCCATTCCCGAGGCGAAGGCGTGGCCGGCGATCCCGCCCTCGAGAGAGGCGACGTTCGCCTCGAGCGCCTCGCGGGTCGGATTCTGGACCCGGGCGTACTCGTAGCCGCGATTCTCGCCCAACTCGTCGAGGACGTAGGTGGCGGTCTGATAGATCGGAACCGCCACCGCGCCGGTACGGCTCTCGGGCGGTTGGCCGGCGTGGATGGCGCGAGTCGCAAAACCGAGCTTCTGGGGATCGCCTTTCAAGGGTCGCCTTCCTCTTCGTCTCTCTTCGTTCGGCGCCAAAGGGTACTAGACTTGGGGGCCCATGGCCAGAGACGACGCCCGCCCGGACCTCGCCGAGAGCTTCTCTCCACTGCGCTGGTCGGAGGGCGCCCTGGAGCTCCTGGACCAGACCCGCCTGCCCCGCGAGGAGGCCTGGCTGCGCTGCACCGAGCCCGAGGAGGTGGCGGACGCCATCCGGCGGCTGGCGGTGCGCGGCGCGCCGGCGATCGGCGTGGCATCGGCCTACGGGCTGGTTCTCGGGTTCGACCCGGCCGTGAGCGGAGCCGCGGCGCTCCGCCGGCGCTTCGACCAGGTCTCATCGCTCCTCGCCTCGACGCGGCCCACGGCGGTCAACCTGGTGTGGGCCCTGGAGCGCGGGCGGAAGGTCTTCGAGCGTCACGCGGCGAGTGGCGACGGGGGCGAGGTGCGCTCCGCCCTCCTCGCCTGGGCGCGCGACCTCCACGCCCGCGACGGC
>CAZIIB010000300.1:0-5302 GCA_964539125.1 uncultured Thermoanaerobaculia bacterium
GCGGCGATCCCCATCGAGGAACGATCGGCGGCGGAGGTCACCGACGTCTTCGGAACCCGTATCGCTCCGGACGAGACGGCCGCCGCGAACCCCGCCTTCGACGTCACGCCCGCCGAGCTGATCACCGCCATCATCACCGAGGTCGGCGTGATCCGGCCGCCCTTCGAGACGGGCCTCGCGGCGGCGATGGCCCGCGCCTCCGAGCCGGGCTAGCCGCGCAGGACGGCCAGGAGAAAGCCGGCGGTCGCGAGGTAGACGACCGAGAACACGCCGCCCAGGGCGACCCCGATCCAGCACTGGAGCTCACCGCCCGCCCGCGGATACCGGCGAGCGAAGCGCAGGCCCTTGATCCCCAGGTAGACGGCCGGCACCCCGAACAGGAACCCGACGAGGGGCAACGGCGAGAGGATCGCCAGCACGTAGGCGGCGAGCGCCGCCTCGTTGCGATCGGTGCGCGGCGTCGAGAGCGCCACCGCGCCGGCCTCGCGGCGAAGGGTGAGCCCGCCGCCGAGCCAGTGCTGGAACCGCTGGATCTGTTGGAACCATTGACTAGGGGCGGTGACCACACTCATCTTGCTTCCACCTCCATCGACGCCAGGCGACCGACTCGAGACTCCCCACGGCCTGGGCGCCGGGTACGCAATGGGAGGTAACAGCAAGAAGCGGGCCAGCGGCCGGCGGCGCCCGCCGGCGCGACCAGCCCATCGGCCGGTGGCGGTGTCGCCACCGGCTGGAGGCCGGAAGAGCTGGGGTGAAGAAGAGGAGTTGGTGGAGGCGGTGGGAATCGAACCCACGTCCGAGAAACACAGTCCAGAGGCGTCTACGTGCGTAGCTCCCTCGAGGTGATTCGCCGGTGCGCCACAGGAGAGAGCGGCCGCACGCAACCGGCTAGACCCGTGAAAAATCCGGATCCGTCACGAGCCCTACCCGGATCCTTCGATCCACTTTGGCGTCGCCCCGGAAGGCGCCGTGAATCAAGGCCTCCCACCGGAACGTCACGGCTTAATTAAGCCGCGAGTGCGAAGTTGTCGTTGGCGACTATTTCAATCCGTTGTTACGAGTGGAATCACTCGGCACGCAACCCAAGGCCTGCTTTGTTCCCCGTCGAATCCAGTGCGCCCCCACTTGAAGAGCACGTCGGAGATGCCAACGACCTGGCAAAGAACCTATTGCGTCCATTGCAACCGGCCGAACCGCCGGCGAATTCCGCGCCGCCCGGCGAGCGGGCCGGGCTACCCGGGCTCGACCTCCGCGTCGGCCGCGGCGTCCTCCCCGCCGAGCCCCTCGGGGACGGCCTCCGCCTCCGGGGTCTCGGCGAGCGCCGCCACGTGTGCCAGGAACTCGTCGGCGCCCTCGTTGCGGAGCTGCGAGACGATCAGGAACCAGGCGGACAGGCCGAGGAGGGCGCCGATCGGCGCCAGCCCGAGGAGGCGGGGGTAGAAGGGCCAGAAGACCGTCACCAGCGCGCCGAAGCCCGACAGTCCCAGGACGACGACCGCCCGGGTCCAGAGGCGGTACTCGGCCTTCTCGGGACGGAAGACCACCTCGGCACCCCCCTCGCCCGAGCTGCCGACCGAGACCTGCCCGGTCAGTCGCCCGTAGCGCAGCCCGGCCGAGACCGGCAGCACCAGGCGGCCGCCCGAGCCCGCCGGGTGCCACTCGCCACTCCAGTCCTCCGCGACCCGGCCCACGGCGCGGAGAGCGTCGGCGGGCGCCGCGGCGACGGAGACGACGTGACGTACGTCCAGGGGGAGCTGCGCCATCGGGCGATCTTATCCGCTCCTCACGACGCGCTCGCTCGACGCTCGATTCCCGGCAGGGCGAGGTGGTGTGTGGCGGCGAAGTAGGCGAGGCGACCCCGGAAGTCGGCCACGCTCCCACGGCAACGCTCGAGAACCGGACGGTCGACGAGCTGTAGGAGCTCGCCCCCGGCGTCCGCCACCACGCAGGGGAGCTCGCCGGTGATCGCCGCCGCCAGCTCGGGCGAGACCTCGTCACGATGGACGTATTCCACCGGCACGCCGATCTCCTCCTTGCAGCTCTTCCACTCCGAGCGCTCACCGGTCAGGCCGTGGGTGATCGCGCAGAGCGCGCACCCACCCAGGCGCAGAGCCTTCTTGGCGCTGTCGAAGAAGGCGCTCAGGGTGCCCGAGTCGGCGTCGAAGACGAAGATCAACCGCTCGATGATCCGGCGTTCGTTCATGGTCGCGGGTCTCCCGGGCAGGTCGGCTGGCGCATGGGTGCCCAGCCTCCAGTACGGTGCACGGCCCGGGTCAGATTGCGCCGAGGGCTCTGGCGCCTCACGCCGCCTCGTCGAGGAGAAGCTCGTCGAAGAAGGTCTCGACCGCCTCGAGGAAGGCCGCCACGCCGGGCAGCTCGCTGATCTGGCGGCGCAGAGCCTGGCCCCGGGGCAGCCCGTGGCTGTACCAGGCGGTGAAGCGCCTGAGCTTGTCCAGCGCCTCCGGCTCCGGGTCGCGGTCGGCGACGGTCCGGAAGTGGTCGAGCACCAGCGCCCGCCGCTCGGCCAGGGTGGGCGGGGCGCCGCGCCAGGCCGCGCCGCCGGGAAGCCGCGCGGCGATCTCCCGGAAGATCCAGGGGTTGCGGGTGGCGCCCCGGCCGATCATCACGCCGTCGCACCCGGTCTCCTCGAGCATGGAGAGCGCCTCCGCCGCCGAGCGCACGTCGCCGTTGCCGATCACCGGGATGTCGAGAGCCTCCCTCAGGCGGGCGATGTGCGACCAGTCGGCCTCGCCGCGGAAGCCTTGGCGAGCGGAGCGCGCGTGGAGGACGACGGCGTCGGCCCCCTCCTCCTGGCAGATACGGCCGAGCTCGAGGTAGCGGTGACTCTCCTCGCCGAGGCCCAAGCGGAACTTGACCGTCAGGGGCATGGAGACCACGCGGCGCACCGACCGGACGATGCGAGCGGCGAGCGGCAGATCGCCCATGAGAGCGGCTCCGGCGCACCCCTTGAGCACCTTGTTGGCCGGGCAGCCCATGTTGACGTCGCAGACGTCCGGCCGGCGCTCCTCGACCTCGCGGGCGGCCCCGGCCATGGTCCGCTCGTCGGAGCCGTAGATCTGGATCGCGAGCGGCCGCTCCTCCGGGCCGAAGCGGAGCTGCTCGGCGGCCCGGCGACGCTGGGTGGGCTGGCCGTGGACCAGGTGCTTCGAGGAGACGAACTCCATGGCCACCAGGCCGGCGCCGCCGATCCGCCGCACGATGCGCCGGAAGTCCCGGTCGGTCACCCCGGCCATGGGGGCGAGGAGCAGGGGCGGATCCACGAGGAGTCGGCCGATACGAAGCACGGAGGGCACCGGGGCCAGAGTCTACCGCGGGGTGGGAAGAGGACCGAGGGGTAGCGGGAAGGGTCCAGTGAATCCAGCGGTCTGGAGTAGCCGATCGAGTGAGCGCAGGCTCCGCCGCTCGACGTGGGCGGGGGAGCTTCGCTGGACGAAGTCAGGAGAGCTCCAACCGCCTCGTCGGCTGGAGTCGGAGCTTCCACTCGACCCGTGTATATTCACGCGGTGGCCTGGTACCGGGAGTGGTTCGGCGAAGAGTACCTGGATCTCTACGCCCACCGCGACCGGCACGAAGCCGAGCGCCAGGCCGACTTCGTCGAGCGCCGGCTCGGGCCCGAGCGGCCCCACGCCGTGCTCGACCTGGCCTGTGGCGCCGGCCGCCATACCGATGCCCTGAGAAGACGCCGGTACCGGGTGCTCGGGGTGGACCTCTCGGTCGTCCTGCTCGCCCGGAGGCCCGACCTGCCTCGGGTCGCCGGCGACATGCGCGAGCTGCCCTTCGCCGAGCGCTCGTTCGACTGGGTGCTCAACTTCTTCACCTCCTTCGGCTACTTCGACGGCGAGCGGGAGAACTTCCGGGTGCTGGAAGAGGTGGTCCGGGTGCTCGGCCCGGGCGGCCGCTTCCTGATCGACCTCATGAACCCGGAGCCGGTGATCGAGAACCTCCAGAAGCGCGAGTCGTACGCCAGCGATGGCCGCCAGGTGGACCTCGAGCGGTGGTACGACCCCCAGGCCAAGCGGGTGAACAAGCGCATCCGGATCACGCGCCCGGACGGCACGGAACGCAGCTTCCTCGAGAGTGTCCGCGCCTACCGCCTGGAGGAGGTGGTGATCGGGATGCAATGGGCCGGCCTCGAGGTGGTCGGGACCTTCGGCAACTTCTATGGAGACCCCTACACTCGTGACAGCGAACGTCTCATCCTCGTCGCCCGCAAGGACGGCTGACCCGCTGGCGGTAGACCTGGTGGCCGAGGGCCTCCTGGCGCCCCTGCCCGCGGCCTATCTCGACGGCCGGGACCTGGACCTCCTGGCGCCCCTGGGCTTCCTCGGCCCCGGCGATCTGCCTCCGCGGCCGGCCGGGCACGGGGGGATCGACCGCTCGCGGCTCGCCCGAGGCCTCGAGGCGACCAACCGCGCCTACGGCCACCCGGCGGCCGATCTCCTGGCGTCCCGGCTCGCCGATCCGGCGACCGAGGTGGTGGTCGCCGGCCAGCAGCCGGGCCTCTTCGGCGGGCCGCTCTACACCCTGTCGAAGATGGTCGCCGCCGGCCGCTGGGCCGCCGCCCTCGAAGCCGCCGGCCGCCCGGCGATCGCCGTCTTCTGGGTGGCCAACGAGGACCACGACTGGCACGAGGTGGCGCGCGCCGCGTTCCTCTCGCCCGAAGGGGTGCGGCGCTTCGACCTGGGCGACGACCCGGACCCCCTCCTGCCGGTGGGCATGCGCACCCTCGGCCCCGGCGTCGCCGGGATCCTCGACGCCCTGCCCGAGCTGCGCTCCTCGGACCGATTCGACCACTGGCTCGAGACCCTGCGCCGCATCTACCGCCCCGACGCCCGCTTCGGCGAGGCCTTCTGCCGCCTGGCGGTGGCGCTCCTGGGAGAGCGCTGTCCCCTGCTGCTCGACGCCATGGACCCGTCGGTCAAAGAGGCCGAGCGCCCCTGGCTCGCCCGGCTGGTCGAGCGGCGAGAGGCCTGGGAGGACGCCTCGCGAGGCGCCGACGAGGGGATCGCCGCGCGCGGGTACGACCCGCAGGTCACTCCGCAGCGCGGCGTCTCGCCCCTGTTCGAGCTCCGCGACGGCGAGCGGCGGCGGATCGAGTGGCGGCCGGGCGAGGGCGCTCCAGGCGCCTACGCCCTCCGCGGCGCCGACCACACCCGCCCCGTCGCCCAGCTCCTGGAGCTCATCGAGGAGAACCCGGCGGTGGTGAGCCCCGGCGTCCTGTCCCGACCGGCGGTGCAGGACGCGATCCTGGGCACCACGCTCCAGGTGCTGGGGCCCGGCG
>CAZIIB010000301.1:0-3751 GCA_964539125.1 uncultured Thermoanaerobaculia bacterium
GACGCCGCTACGCGCCGAACTCTTCGGCGAAGCGGCGCACCGCCTCGGCGGGGCCGCAGACGTAGACCGTGTCCCGGGGCTCGAAGCGGAAGTCGGCGCCCAGGTCGAGGATCAGCTCCTCGCCCCGCTCCACCGCCACCACCGAGCACCCGGTGCGCTCGCGGATCTGGAGCTCCGCCGCGTCGTGCCCGGCCAGGCGGCCCTCGGCGCTGGTCTTGAGCACCTTGAGCTGCGGGTCGATCGACACCGCCTCCTCCCGGAGGAGACGGCGGGCCAGGATCTGTCCGGAGACCTGGCTGATCGAGAGGGCGAAGTCGGCGCCCGCCCGGTGGATTCGCTCCACGTTCTCGGCGCGGTTCACCCGGGCGATCACCGGCACGTCCGGAGCGGCCTCCTTGGCGATCACCGTGGCGAAGAGGGTGGCGGCGTCGGTATCGAGGGCCAGGATCACCCCCTGGGTGCTCTCGTCCAGCAGTTCCTCGACGACCTTGGGGTCGAGCATGTCGCCCACCACGTCGACCCCTTCGGCCGCCTTGCGGTCGACCACCACCACCGACTCGCCGGCATCGCTCAGGAGCTCGACCACCTTGCTCCCCACCTCGCCGCAGCCGCCCACCACGAAGCGCCCCCGCCGGCGCAGCGGCACCGCTCCACTCACCAGCTCGAGCAGGCGTTCGACGCTTTCGTCGGTGCCGGCGATCACCAGGATCGCTCCCGGCCCGATGCGGGTCGCGGCCGAGGGCGGCGCGTGGAGCTCGCCGCCCAGCCACTGGCCGATGACCACCGCACCGGTGCGGGCGCCGATCGCCGCCTGCGCGAGGGTCTGCCCCGCCAGGCTGCTCTCCGGTTGCACGCGGAGCTGGTGGACCTCGAGACGGCCCAGGTTCTGGACGCCCGCCACCCGCGGGCTGATGCGGGCGCTCGCCCGCGCCGCCAGCGCGGCGCCCAAGACGTGGCGCGGCGTGAACACCGCCGTGGCCCCGGCGAGGAGCAGAGGCCGGCGGTGGAGGGGCTCCTCGACCAGGCTGAGGATGTCGCCCTCGAATCCGGACTGGCGCGCCGCCAGGATGACCGCGGCGTTGACGTCGTCGGTGCCGTTGGCGATGAGGGCTCGGGCGCGGGCCAGGCGGGCGGCCTCCAGGGCGCCGTCGTCGAGGCGCGAGTGGACCACCCGCCGCCGTCGCTCGGCCAGGCGCCGGGCCACGGCCTCGTCCTCCTCGACCACCACGGTCGCGAGCCCCGCCCGCTCGGTCTCCTCGACCAGGGTCTCGACCGCCGGCCCGTAGCCGTAGACCACCAGATGGCCCGTGAGCTCCTCGTCGAGCTCCTGGGGCAGGCGGGTCTCGAAACGCTCCTCGAGGTAGGGGATGAGGAAGATGGGGATGATGAGGAAGACCAGGAAGACGCCCGCGAACTGAAGGAGGACGACGAAGATCACCATCACCGGGCTCTGCCAGGCGGCGTCGGCGCCGTAGCCCGTGGTGCTGAGGGTCTCGCCCACGAACTCGAGGCTCTGCCAGAAGCCCCGCTGGCGGCCCTCGAACCAGCCCATGCCGGCCATGTAGGTCAGGCTCGCGAGGACCAGCAGGACCGGCAGCGAGGCGAGAAGGGCGAGGAGCCGCCGGCGCGAGGTCCGCATGGGGGGATTCTAGCGAGGCTTCATCGCTCGACGGTGGAGGCCCATAGAATCGACCCCGTGGAAGTGCGGCTCGACAAGTGGCTGCAGGTCGCTCGGGTGTTCAAGACGAGGAGCCAAGCGACCCGGGCCTGCAACCTCTCACGGGTGCGGGTCAACGGCCAGCCGGCCAAGCCGCACAAGGGCCTCTCCGTCGGCGACCGGATCGAGGTCGAGCGGGGTGACTGGACCCGGATCCTGGTGGTCCGGGAGCTGCGGGACAAGCCGGTCGCGAAGGCGCTCGCCGCCGAGCTCTACGAGGATCTGAGCCCGCCGAGGCCGCAGCTCAGCGAGCTCGAACGGCTGATGCGCCGGCCTCCGGAGCAGCGCGAACGGGGCCGCGGCCGGCCCACCAAGAAGGAGCGCCGCGACCAGGAGAAGTGGCGCCGGGAGCGGGAGTGATCCGTCGAGCCGTGCCTCGCCTCACACCCTGCGAACGAGGTGAAGGATCAGCGCGACGATGAAGGCCACCAGGAAGATGAAGAAGAGGATCTTCGCGATCCCGGCGGCGGCGCCGGCGATGCCGCCGAAGCCGAAGATCGCCGAGATCACCGCGATCACCGAGAAGATCAGGGCCCATTGCAGCATGAATCTCCCTCCTGTCAGCGAATGACCGGCGACGCTCCCGCAGCCGGGGCCGGTCGCGATCGCCAGGACCTGCTTCGCGTCTCGGCTGCGCGATCGCCGGGAAGTTTTGCAAAGGGCGGGCCACGAGGCTAGCCGGGCGAGGCGCCGGGAGGAAGCTGCGGACCCTCCGCCGCTTCGCCTCGATAGACCTTCGACGCGCGGTAGGCCTCGAGCCAGTGGTGCAGGAACACCTGGATCGCCGCCGCGGCCGGCACGGCGATCAGCATGCCGAAGATGCCGAAGAACGAGCCGCCCACGATGATGGCGAGGAGCACCCAGACCGGATGGAGGTTGACGCTCCTGCCGAGGATCCGAGGCGAGAGGAAGGTGCCCTCGAGGAGCTGCGAGGCGCTGAAGACCGCAATCACCAGGATCACCCGCACCCAGCTCCCGTACTCGGCCCAGCACAGGACGAGCGCCGGCAGCAGCCCCACGACCAGCGACATGTAGGGGATCATGTTGGCCAGCCCGGCGACGATCCCGATCACCAGCCCGAGGGGAACCCCGATCAGCAGCAGGCCCAACGAGTTGATGAAGGCGAGGATCAGGGCGATGGTGAGCTGACCGCGGAGGAAGCTCGCCACCGCCTCGTCCACCTCCCGGACGCGCTCCAGGACGACGGCGCGATACGGCAGCGGCACCAGCTCGCGCATCCCCCGTTTGACCTTGGGGAAGTCGACCAGCAGGTAAAACGCGAAGACCGGAACGAAGATCAGGTTGAGCAGGAACAAGACAAACGACCCGACGCTGACGAAGATCCTCGACAGCCAATGTCCCACCGAGGCCGCGAGCTTCGGAAGGTTCTCGCGGGCGGTCTCGATCGCCCGATCCCGGAGCTCGACGAACTCCACCGGGTAGCGGGCCTGGGCCCTCTCGAGGAGGGGCTGGACCTGCCCGCGCAGCCGCTTGGTGTACTGGGGGAGGCGCTCGCCCAGATTCTGGAACTCCTGTCCCATGGCCGGCACCAGGTAGAGGAAGAACCCGGTCAACGCCAGGATCAGGACGAAGGTCATGGCGACGACGGCCCAGGCCCGGCCCCAGCCATGTCGCTCGAGCCAGGAGACCACCGGATCGAGAAGGTAGGCGATGCCGAACCCCACGAGCAGGGGCAAGAAGATGTCGCTGAAGACGATCAGCAACACGAAGACGGCGATCAGGCCGCCGCCGAAGAGGAGCAGACGCAGAAGTGCCGGATCGGGCCGTTTCATCGTCAGTCTCACGTCGCGGGCTCGCCGAGATGATAGCGCGAGCGCCCACCTCTTGCGGACCGTTTCGAGCCCGGGACGGGGTCTCGGGATCAAAACAGCGTGAGCTGGGGAGCCTCCTCCCCGACCAGCTTCGAAACCGTCACTCCGAGCAGGCGCACCGGGCGGCGGGCGGCTTCCGTGCGCCTCATGAGCTCCTTGGCGAGGCGCGCGAGCGTGCGCTTCATGGCGTTCACGTTCACCG
>CAZIIB010000301.1:3761-5272 GCA_964539125.1 uncultured Thermoanaerobaculia bacterium
CCGGCAGGGCCCGGGTGGTCGAGCGGCTGACCGTCGTGAAGTCGTTGTAGCGAACCTTGAGGGTCACCGTGCGGCCAGCGATCTCCCGGCGCGCGAGACCGGCGGCGACCGCCTCGGCCAGCTGCTCGATCACCGCCTCCATCTCCGACAGCTCCGAGAGGTCCCGGCGGAAGGTGGTCTCCTTGCCCAGGCTCTTGCGCTCCCGGTGGGTCGTGACCTCGCGGTCGTCGAGGCCGCGCGCGAACTCCCAGAGCATCTGGCCGTGCCGCCCGAACCGCTCGACCAGCCGCTCGAGCGACAGGCTCCGGAGATCGGCCACCGTGTGCACACCCAGCGCCTCGAGAGACCGCTCGGTCGCCGGCCCGACGCCGTGGAGACGGCGCACCGGCAGCGGAGCGAGAAACGTCTCGACCCGCTCGGGACGGACCACCGTCAACCCGTCCGGCTTGTCGAAGTCCGAGGCGATCTTGGCGACCAGGCGGTTGGGGCCCACTCCGATCGAGACGGTCAAGCCCCGCTCCCCGCGGACGCGGCGCCGGATCTCCCGGGCGATGGCGGTGGCGCTGCCCCACCGGCCGAGATGCTCCGTGACGTCGAGGTACGCCTCGTCGATCGAGACCGCCTGCACCAAGGGCGTGAGCTCCCGATAGATGCGGAAGATCTCCTCGGACTCGCGCCGGTAGCGGGGGAAGTCGGGCCGGATGAAGATCGCGCCCGGACAGAGACGCAGAGCGCGCGCCGAGGGCATGGCCGAGCCGACTCCGAAGCGCCGGGCCTCGTAGCTCGCCGCGGCGACCACCCCCCGACCCTCGGGGCTGCCCCCGATCACCACCGGCTTGCCCACGAGCGACGGGTCGTCCCGCACGTGGACCGCCGCATAGAAGCAGTCCATGTCGCAGTGGAGGATCCGTCGCCCGGAGCCGGAGCCCGCCATCGGCGGCCATCTTACCGGGCAGCCGGCCCGCCGACCGGGTAGAATCGGCGCAGTTGACGTCGATTCGAATTCTGAGGAGGACGAACGGTGAGGCCCCTGGTCCGGCAGAGCTGCCCGCGGTGTCCGCGGTCACTCCGCCGGGGCACCTCCGGGACGGCCCCCCGCACGTAGCGATTCCGGTGAATCTCCGAGCCGTCCGAGCGAGCCCTGGCTCTTGGGCTCCGGCGCGTAGCCGCCGGGGCCGGCGGTGGGGGCTCGGCGGCATCCTCACGGTTCTGCTGCTCCTCCCCACCGCTTGCTCTTCCGCCGGCGGAGGGGCCGGCGAGCACCTGGTCAGCCGCCGGCCGCTCGCGCTCCGGCCCGGCGCCGTCGTCCGCGGAAAGGTCGCGCCCGGCGAGACGGTCTCGTATCCCGTCGCCTTGCATGATGGAGAGTACTTCGAGGTCTACCTCGACCAGCCGAAGGAGCGCGCCCGCCTCTACCTGCTGGCACCGGGACAGCCGGAGGACACGGGGTACGGCGACGCCTACGCCGGCGGCGAGTTCTCGGCCCATCCGCCGAGCCAGGTGATGTGGGA
>CAZIIB010000302.1:0-3002 GCA_964539125.1 uncultured Thermoanaerobaculia bacterium
GAGACGACGTCCGGGTCGTCGTCGTCGAGCACCAGCGTCCCCAGATCGTCGACCTGCCCGTCGGCCGCCATCGAGCCCGAGCGCTGGATCGTCCCCGGCCCGTAGCTCTGTTGGACGAAGACCGAGTAGCTTCCCAGGGGCACCGAAGAGAAGGAGAAGTACCCGTCCGAGTCCGCGAGCGTCTGGAGGGTGCGGCCGCCCCGGGTGAGGACCACCAGAGCGTCGGCGGCGGGGGTGAGGCTGTCCGACGTGAGGACCCGGCCTTGGACCACACCCGAGTCCTGGAGCTGGACGACGAGCTCGAGCAACTCGCCGTCGAGAGTGAGCTCACCGTTCGCCGAGCCGTGGAGCAGGCTCACCGGGTCGGTGGCGGCGGCAGCGACCGGTCCGGCTCCCAGACCGTCGAAGACCGCCCGCCCGTCCGGGCCGGTGCTCGCCGACAGCGCCTTCCAGCCGTAGAAGCTCCAGTTGGTCAGGTTGACGCTGGCCCCGGCGACCGGGCTGCCTTGGCTGTCCTCCACCGTGACCGCCGCCGAGCCGATCGGCTCCATCCGCACGTCGAGGGTGACCTCCTCCTCCCCGGGCGGCAGCTTCCCGGTGACTCTGCCGCGGTGGTCGCCGCCGTTCTCGTGAGCGTCGATCTCCAGGGAGCGGTTGGCGATCACCCCGTCGAAGCTGTAGGGGTTGTCGAGGCTCGCGCCCACGACCTGGCTGCCCTCGTAGATCACGACGTCGGAGTTTGCGAAGAGCCCGTCGGGCTGACCCACCGGCGCGAGAACCGAGCCCACCACGCGACCCACCGCCTCGAGATAGAGGTCCACCGTGACCACCTCGTCCTCCATCACGACCTCTCCGGAGCCCGAGGCGCGCCGCCGTCCCTCGGGCTCGCGGGTCGACAGGGTGAAGCTGCCCTCCGGGATGCCCGCGAAGTCGAAGTGGCCGTCGACGTCGGTGCTCGCGTAGGTGGTGAACTGCCGGAGCGAGTAGGTCCTGAGCGCGATCGTGGCGCCGGGAACGCCCAGCAGAGTGTCCGGCTCGTAGAGGTTGCCTTCGACCGTGCCTCGGGCCTCCAAGGTCAAGGGCACGTCGACCACCTGCCCGTTGGCGTCGATCGTGAACCACTCGCTCCGGCCGAAGCGGCCGGTCGACGGGTCGAAGGCGCGCACCCTGTACGTGGCCAGGGGCAGCAAGCGGAACCGGAACTCCCCTTCGCTGGTCGTGACGGTCTCGATGGTGGAGTAGCTGCTGATTCCGAGACGGCGATCGAGCGTCACCTGGGTGGTCGGGACGACCTCGCCCGTCTCGGGGCTCAGGATACGGCCGGTCACCTCCCCCGTCACTTGGAGGGTGATGACGCTGTAGACCTCCTGACCCTCCTCGACGACGTCGACCGTGTCGCGCCCTCCGAGACCGCCGAGCGCGGGGGCCTGGGCCGAGAGCGACACCGATCCGGCGAAGACGTTGGTGAAGCTGAAGTTCCCTTCCGCATCGGCGTTGTGGACGAGCTTCCGGTTGGGGAAGACTCCTTCCCGGAGCGTCACCACGGCTCCAGGAACCAGGAGACCGTTGGCATCCTCCACCCAGCCGCTGACCGTCCCCTGCATCGGCAGAGTGAGCTCGACTTCGAGGTCCTGTCCTGCCCGGGTGAGCCCGGCCCAGATCCGAGCGCTCCGGTAGACCCCGTCACGCTCGATCTCGGCCTCGATCGCGAACCGGTCCGAGCCGGGCGGAATCAGCTCGAAGGCGAACTGGCCCTGGGCGTCGGTGGTGAGGTCGTACTGGCCGAACGCCGGATGCCGCAGGTTGACCGTGACGCCGGCGACCGGGGTCTCGCCGTCCCAATCGAGAACGGTACCGTGGACCCGGCCGCTGGGCTGGAAGAGGAAGTCGTGCTCCTGGACCTGGCCGTTGGTCACGATGGCGCTGCGAACGGTCTTCTCGCCGTGGAAGGCGTTGGAGACCGTGAGCTGGTAGGCGCCGGCGAGGACGTTCGAGATCTCGAAGGTGCCGTCGGCCTCGGTCTCCAGGGTGTGGATCTCGTGGTCGAGGCCCACGAGGCCGAAGGCGGGCTGGACGACGGTGGTCCGGTAGGTGACCAGAGAGGTCACGCCCACCGTCTGTCCTTGCTCGTTGATCACCTCGGTCTTGCCGTGGATCGCGCCGCGCTTGAACTGGATCCGGATGTACGGGGTCTCACCCTCGTAGCGGATGGTCGCCTGCGCGACGATTCCCACGCTGCCGGCATAGGCGTGGATCTTGTAGCTGCCTGGGCGCAGATTGGGGAACACGAAGCGGCCCGTGGTGTCGGTGAAGGTGCCCTTCCACCATCCTCCGGAGTTGTTGCCCAGGTGGACGGTCGCTCCCGGCACCGGGTTGCCCGTGAAGCCGAGGACTTCGCCCGCGAGACCGCTGCCCACGCTCTCGACGAAGTAGAGGTCGCGGTAGGTCGTCTGGTCCCCGGCCTGGACGGTGACCTGGTCCGAGACCTCCACCTGCTTCGTCAGGTCGGCGGCCAGGATCTGGCGGTCGCCCGCGAAGACTCCCTCCATGCGGTAGTAGCCGTCGGCGTCGGTGACCGTGTTGAAGGGGGTACCGCTGACCCAGACCACGGCCCCCTCGACCGGGGTCACCGAGTCGAGGGTTTTGCGATAGACGTGACCCTCGACGGCTCCTCGATCGTCCTTGAGGAGCACCGTCACGTCGTTGACCTGGTCGGCCAGGACCTGGAAGAAGAGCTGAGCGCCCGACAGGCCGGTCGTGCCGTCGAAGGCCTCGATCTCGGCGAGGCCCGCAGGCACGGTGCCGAAGTCGAACGTTCCGTCGGCGGCGCTTCGCTCGACGCCGGAGAGCTCGCCGTCGACGTAGAGGGCCACGTAGGCGTCGAAGATCGGCGTGGAGCCGTCGGTGGCCAAGACCGTGCCGCGCACGTCGCCGGTCGCCTCCTCGGGAGAGCGCCGGATGATCGTCAGGTCGCGCTCCGTCACCGAGCCGGAGGACGGGAT
>CAZIIB010000302.1:3012-5272 GCA_964539125.1 uncultured Thermoanaerobaculia bacterium
TACCCCCCCTCGTGGTCCGTGGCCCCGAGGCTGATCGTCCCCACCGGCAGGTCGCGGATCTCGTAGGTACCGTCGGGGCCGAGCTTCGCCTCGGCGCCCTCGAAGAACACCGGGCTGTACCCCACGACCTGGAAGCTCTCGGGGACGGTGCCGTCCTCATACGTCACCCGCCCGCGGACCGTGCCTCGCCCGAGCATCAAGACGTCCAGCTCGACGGTCTGGCCGATGAAGCGCACCCGTCCCCGGGCCGAGCCGTGGCGCCCGCTGTCCGGGTCGGTGCCGCGGATCTCGTAGAGGTCGGAGCAGGCGGTCTGGCGGACGTAGTCGAGCTCGAAGCGCCCCGTGGCGTCCGCCTGGACGAGCGCCGTCCGGTGCCGGAGGCACGTGTTGTAGAAGTATGTGTTGAGGTGGTCGACCTCGACCAGCTCGACCTGAGCGTACGGCACCGGCTGCCCGTCCGGACCGATCACCCGTCCCTGGACGATGGTTCCCGGATCGGTGACCGTGGTCTCGACCGGCACCGAGGCGCTCGAAACGGCCTCGCCGAGGACACTCGTCACGCCCTGGACCGTCAGGTCGTGAGTCCTGTAGGGGCTCAGCGGGTTCTCGAACGCCACCCGGACCACGCGCGTGTTCAGGAGTCCCTCGAAGGGGTTCTGGATGACGTAGGGGTTGTCGTCATCGTCGCCGCAGCCGAGCCCACACCCTCCCAGCGCACCTGCCGTCAGATCCGCCTCCACCTGGACGAGGCCGCCGTCGGAGAGGTTGCCCGCGATCGTGAAATGGCTCGGGTCCTTGGGGTAGAGCGATTGGAGATCGACGTCCTGGCTGAACAGGACCTCGATCGAGTGGCCAGCAGCGTTGGCCGCGTCCTGGATCGCCGAGAGAACGGTGAAGGGACGTGGCGCGAGGGTGCTCTCCGAACCCACGAGCTGATCCTCCGCAACGCCGTCGCCGTCGGCGTCGACCGCGAGGGTGAGCTGGCCGTCCGAGGCCTGGTACTCGAGCTCCGCCGAGCCTCCCGGGGCAAGCGACAGGCCGCTCCAGTCGACCCGGCGCAGGACCCCGGCTTCGTCGCGGATCAGGAGATGGAGCTCCTGGCCGCCGCCGTCGGCGTCCTCGAGGCGGATCCGGTATCCGCCCTCCTCCGGCGAAGCCAGGAGGCCCATCTGGGAGCCATCCAGGTCGTAGAGGTCGGCGAAGGGCAGATCGCGGAGGCGGAGGGGATCGATCCCGGAGCCTGCGACCTGCTTGCCGGTGGTCCGGCTCGCGACCGACACCGAGACCCCCGAACCGACGCCCAGGACCGCCTGGAGGGGCCCGAGATAGGCCGTCGTGGCGGCAAACCGGTCGAAGGCCGCTTCGGGGCTCGTGGCGGACGCCTCGGCCGCGAAGACCTGGCCCAGCGAGTCGCCCACCAGACCGCCCTTCTGGGTGATCCGGCGCAGGCGATCCCACTCCCAGTCCGGGTTGCGCACGCCGGTCCACTCCGCGGCGAGGACCGCCGCGCTGTCGAACAGATCCTCACCCAGCTTCACGTGGCGGCCGGCCTGACCGAGCCAGTAGACCTTCTCGTGGAGGCCCCGGAGGTCGATCTGGGGCAGGTCCGGCCGGATCGCCTCGCTCGGCGCCGTGCCGAGGGAGTAGGCCAGCCCGGAGAGGGCGAGCGCGTTGCGCACCAGGCCGTCGGGCAGCTCGGCAGTGGAGTCGGGAAGGATGATCGTGTCCGGAGAGAGAGGAATGCCCGCCTCGCCGACGCCCACAGCGAGCTCGAAGTGGGGATCGACCTGGCTGCCGTGGCGGATCGAGCTCGCGACCACCTTGCCCGTGCGCAGGGATTTGAGTCGAAACTCCACGACCTCCGACTCGCCCGGCGGCAGGGTGGGAACCGTCTTCGAGCTCTCGCCCACGACCTGGACCCCGGAGAGGCTCGCCACGGGCAGGCTGACCGTGAGCAGGTTGACCGGAGCGTTGCCGGTGTTGGCGAAGGTCAGGAGGAGGGAGTACTCCTCGTCGGTGCGCACCGTGTCCGGGTGGGTGATGGTCAAGCCCAGGGTCGGGTCGCGGACAACCACCGCGCCGCGCGCCTTGCCGGAGACCTTCCGGATCTCTCCGTCCGGGAAGCCGTCGAGCACCCCCTGGAGGTCGAACTCGACGACGTGGGTCCCCTGCTGGCGCCCCTCGACGAGCACGTCGGCCTTCCCTTCGGCCTGGGCGACGAGGAAGGTGAGGTCGTCGCCGGTGCCCAGCTCGCCGTCCG
>CAZIIB010000303.1:0-5254 GCA_964539125.1 uncultured Thermoanaerobaculia bacterium
GGGCCAGGACCTTGGCGATCTCGGTCTTGCCGACGCCGGCGTCGCCCTCGATCAGGAGCGGCCGGAGCATCTCCCGGGCCAGGTAGACGGCGGTGGCGATCTCGGGGTCGGCGACGTAGCCTTCGGTCTCCATCCTTGCAAGCAGGTCGGCGATCTCCGGCTTCACGCCGCGCCCCCCTCTGGCGCCCCCTTCCCGGCCGAGGCGTAGCGGGCGGGATCGGCCAGGAAGCGCTCGCGGCAGCCGCCGCAACAGAAGTACCAGGTCGTGCCGCCGTGCTCCGCGGTGTGGCGGGCGCCGGCGATCTCCACGCTCATACCGCAGATGGGGTCGATCGCGTGGGTGACGGCCTCGGAGGAGGCCTGCACCGCCGGCGCTTCCTCGGCGGCCTCCGCCGCGGCGGCCGCGCGCCGAAGCTGGACGATCTCGGCGAGGATCGAGAGGGCGATCTCCTCCGGAGAGCGGGCGCCGAGATCCAGGCCCGCGGGGCTCTTGACCCGGTCGAGGGCCGCGGCGGGCACGCCGCCGGCGAGGAGGGTCTCGCGCATCTGGGCGAAGCGTCTCGAGCTCGCCACGACCCCCAGGTAGACCGGCGCCGGATCGAGGGCGGTCGCGGCGCGGACCGACGCCTCGTCGTCCTCCCCCATGGTGGCCACCACGGCGAAGAGGTCTCGGCCGGAGCCGGTGCCGCCTCGGGTCTCCGCCAGCGCCCGGCCGAGATCGGGGATCGCCACGCCGTCCTCGCCGCCCACCGCCGTCACCCGGTAGCCGAGGACGGCGCCCAGGCCGGAGAGGGCGCGGGCGACGGGCGAGGCGCCGAAGACGACGAGGTGCGGTGCCGGAAGTACCGGTTCGAGGTAGATCTCCACGCTTCCTCCGCTGTGGCAGGTCATGGGAAAGACGTCGATCCCGGGCCGGCGCTCGGCCTCCGGGTCGGGCGAGAGCGAGATCCGCCGGGGCCGGCCGTCGGCCAGGGCGTGGCGCGCCTCCCGGAGGACGGTCGGGCGGGTGCAGCTCCCGCCCAGCCAGCCGTGGAAGGAGCCGTCGGCGGTGATCACGGCCCGGTCGCCCACCTGGGCCGAGCTGGGAGCCCGACGGCCGACCACCACCGCGGTCACGAACGGCTCGCCGCGCTTCGTCAGGTCCGCCATCCGCTGCAGCAGATCCGGCTTCATGGGATCACCCCCCGTCCCCTCGGTCCCCTTCCCATCCTCGAGGTGGGAGGGGGACGCCCCCACCCGGTCCCGAGCTCGATCCGGCCTGGGTCCCGCTCCGGGACAGGACCCGCTCGTAGTCCTCCGGCACGTCGAGATCGGTGAGGGCTTCGGGCGGCCGGGAGACGACCTCGGCCTCCTGGCGGTGGCGCTTGACCACCCGCTTGCCACACCGTCCGTCCGCCATCTCCCGCAGCTCGGCGAAGAGGCATCGGTCGTAGACCATGGGCGGGGCGTCGATCCCGTCGTAGCACGAGACCACCAGCGGCGCCTCGCTCGTCCGGTAACGCTCGACGAGCCCCGAGATCATCTCGGCGGTGACGTAGGGCATGTCGGCGAGGAGCACGGCCAGCCCCGCGACCTCCTCCGGCAGGATCTCCATACCGGCGTGGAGCGAGGTGGTGATGCCCTGCTCGAAGCCGGGGTTCACGACGGTGCGGCAGTCGAGGCCCGAGAGCTCCGGGCGCGCCCGCTCCGCCTGGTGGCCGAGCACCACGACCAGTGGCCGGAGGCCGCCCTCGAGCGCCCGCCGGGCCGCGCGCCGCAGCACCGACTCCCCTTCGAGGTCGAAGAGCAGCTTGTTGCTCCCCATCCGGCTCGAGGTGCCGGCGGCGAGGAGGATCCCGGCCACCGGCCGGTCCCTCCGGTCGGGGCGGCGACCGGCCCTATCCGGCATGGATCGCCTCGCGTCTCTCCGCCAGGTGGCGAGGCTCCCGGCCGTTGAGGAAGGCGAGCAGCTCGGCAACGATGGCGAGGGCCACCTGGCGCGGGCCGTCGGCGCCCAGGTCGAGGCCCACCGGACCGAAGACCCGCGGGTCGCCCTCGACGCCGAGCTCGGCGAGCAGGGCCTCGGTGCGGCCACGCGGCCCGAGGAGCCCGACGTACGAGAGGCCGGCCGCGAGCAGGCGGCGGAGCCACTCTCTGTCCCGGGCCAGGGAGTGGGTCTTGACCACCGCCAGGGCGCGGGGCGCCAGGGGCTCGGTGAGGAGGCGGTCGAGCTCCGGCGCCGCCTCCTCCTCGGGGCGGGCGCGCACCGCGGCGATGGCCGCTGGGAATCGGCCGGGGGCGAGGAGGGCCGGGCGATGGTCGGCGACGGTCACTCGGAAGCCGGCGTCGGCGGCGTAGCCGGCGAGGGGCCGGGCGTCGTCGCCGGCGCCCAGGATCAGAAGGTGCCGCGGCGCCCGGAGGACGTCGAAGAAGACCTGCCGCCCCCCCACGGTCTCGATCCCGGAGCGGCCGGAGGCGAGCCGTGCCCGGGCGGTCTCGGCGGCCAGGCGGTCGAGCTCGGCGGTCCCCAGCGAACCCTCCGCCTCGCCCCCGGTGGGGAGCAGCAGGATCGGATGCGGAGGCGGGGCCGGGGCGTCGTCGTCGAGGACCGTGGCCAGGACGAGCGCCTCCTCCCCGGCCAGAAGCTCCCGGAGCCGTGGAGCGAGATCGGCGAGGGGACCCTCGCTCGCCGGCTGGACGAAGACCTCCACCTGCCCCTCGCAGCCGAGCCCCAGGCCCCAGACCGTGTCGTCGCCCGAGCCGGTGTCGTAGTGGAGCAGGCGGGGCGCTCCGCCGGCCATCACGCCGCGGGCGATCTCGCGGACGTCGGCCTCGAGGCAGCCGCCGCTGACGCTGCCCAGGGTGTCGCCGGTCTCCTCGACCAGGAACTTGGCGCCCGGCCGCCGGTAGGCGGAGCCGGCGATCCGGACCACCGTGGCGAGAGCCGCCCGCCGCCCCGCCGCGTCGAGCTCGGCGAGACGCGAGAGAACTTCGGCCGTCTCCTTGCGATGGATCAAAGGTACCCCCGGCGATGACTATACCGTGGGAAAGGCCCTGCGAAGCCGCCCGAGCCGCCCTCCAGGGCGGGTCCGGCCCACGCCTCCGGGTGGGGTCGCGGTCCCCTCCGTCGGCGCGTTGCGCTCCGGACGCCGGTGTGGCAAAGGTGGGATGGAGGTGAACGATGGACGCCGAGATTCGCACCATTCTCTGCCCTGTGGACCTCTCCCCGATCTCGAGTCGCGAGCTGGGGCTGGCCGT
The DNA here is from genome assembly GCA_964539125.1 of uncultured Thermoanaerobaculia bacterium. GTDB lineage: Bacteria > Acidobacteriota > Thermoanaerobaculia > Multivoradales > DATKCC01 > CAVUBL01. The sequence goes on from CAZIIB010000303.1 coordinate 3,238, forward strand.
CGAGCTCGCCCGCGCCTTCGGAGCGGGGCTGGTCCTCCAGCACAACCTGCCCGCCACCGGCCTCGGGATGGCCAAGGCGTGGGAGTGGCGCCAGGCCCACCCCCGAGCCGACGTCCGCCGCACGGCCACCGAGAAGCTCGCCGAGCTCGCGGCCGGCATCCCCAAGGAGGTGCCGGTCGAGACCCTGATGACCGCTGGCCCGCTCGCCATCGGGGTGGCGCAGCTCGCGCAGGAGCTGCCCGCGGACCTGGTGCTGCTCGGCTGCCACGGCTCGAGCACCGAGGACCACTCCTCGCTGACCGAGCTCCTCCTGGGACGTTGCGCCTGTCCGATCCTCACGCTCCACGAGGGTGGTGAGCACGCCTGCACGCTCCATCTCGGCGAGGCCCGCGAGCGGCCGCTCCGCGTCCTCGTGCCCACCGACTTCTCACCCGCCGGGGCGGCGGCGGTCCGCTACGCCTGCGCCCTGGCCCAGCGCCTGGGAGGCGAGGTCCACCTGCTCCACGTGATGGAGGAGACCGGTCCGCCGGTGGGAAACCTGTTCTCCATGGCGCCGGTGGGTCCGTCGGACTTCTCCCGCGTGCCCACGCGCAACGCGGACGAGGTGGCCCTGTCGGCGGCCCGCGAGCGGCTGGCCGAGCTGGCCCCGGCGGCGATGGCCGACCGCGTCTTCCGCCACGTCGAGCCCGGCCGGGCCGAAGATGCCATCCTGGCCCTCGCCCGGGAGATCGTGCCGGACCTGATCGTCATGGGCGAGCACGCCCGCGAGCCGCTGCGCCGCTTCTTCACCCGCGATACGGCGCGCGGCGTCCTGCACCGCGCCGCCTGTCCGATCTGGTACGTACCGCCGCCGCAACTCGCCGCGTAGCGAGGTCTCCGGCCGCCGCTCGTCACCCCGTCCCGGTGACCGCTCCCGGCTGCCTCAGCGCCCGGGGTGGGCTCCCGGCCGGATGGGGGAAGAGATCCCCCCTTTGTGGGTGGTCCGCTCGAGCGGGGCCTTTTCTATAGTGGGTCTCGATGGCCTCCCGGGCACAGGTTCGCAGTCTCCGGCGCGCCGGCTCCAACTGGTGGAAGGGGTTGCGTCCGACCTGGGCGCGATTGTGGGCGGTGCTGTGCATCCACCTGGTCGCCTTCGGCGTCCTCTACCTGTTGATGTTCGGGCTGATCGAACGCGCCGCCTCGAAGGCCGGCGCGAGGGCGGCGCGCTTCCAGCTCGACGAGGCGGTGCGGCAGATGCCGCTTGAAGGGATGGGGAGCACTCCCCACACGCTGAGCCGCGTGCTCGCCTCGCAGCGAGGGATGGGACTGCGCCTCTATCGAGCCGACGGCACCCCCCTCGGCGCCAGTGGGCCGTCAGCCGGTCCCGCCGAGGTGGCGCGAGTCGAGAATTTCTTGGCCGGCAAGGAGCCCTCCGAGTCCTGGGTGGTGAGCGATGGGGGACGACGGTGGGTGCGCGCCATGGTGCGGATCACCGCCGGCCAACGCTGTACGCCCTGCCATACCCTTGGCGCGACTCTCGGCGTGGCGACCGTGCGCATCGACTTCACGGCATCGCTCGCCGCGATCCAGGATCGGCTGCGGGGGCGCATGGCGCTGCTGCTCGGAGGTTGGGTGGTGGCCCTGGGGCTGGTGACCATGGTGGTGCAACGCAACGTGGCCAAGGCCGGCGTCCGGCTGCGGGCCGACCTCGCCTCCGCCGATGCCGGCCAGGAGGCGAGCCCGCCGGCGCTGTCTCTCGACCCGGTCACCGCCGAGGTGCACCGCAACCTGCGCGAGGCGCTGCGTCAGCAGCGCGAGCGCGAGTCGCAGCTGGTCACTCGCCTGGCCCACGTCGACCAGCTCGCCTGTGTCGGACAGCTCGCCGCGGGGCTCGCCCACGAGATCAAGAACCCGCTCGCGGGCATCCAGGGCGTGCTCGAGGTGCTGCGCGACGAGGCCAGCGTCGAACCCACGAAGCACCTGTACGGGGAGATGCTCGAGGAGCTCGGCCGCGTCGACGGCATCCTGCGCCGCCTGC
>CAZIIB010000304.1:0-5245 GCA_964539125.1 uncultured Thermoanaerobaculia bacterium
CCGGCGGCCTGGCTCCAGGTGGCCCGCCTGGAGCTGGCGAGCGGCGACCGTGCCCAGGCCAAGGGCGCCCTGGACCGGGCGCTGGCGGCGGGCGGGGACCAGGCGCGGCAGGCGGCGGCCAAGGACCCGAAGCTCAAGGCTCTGCTCTGATCCCCCCGCAACCCCTCGATCCCTCTCCCACCCTCGAGGGGGGAGAGGGACGCCCCCTCCCAGGAGGCGAGATGCCTACTCTCCGAGGGTGACCCGGTGGCGGACGAGGGTCGCGTCGGTGAAGACCAGGCCGCCCGAGGGCTCGGGCATGAGGCCGGACGGACGCGCCGGCAGCGCCTCTCCCCCGACCTCCGGGGGCAGCCCGTACGACTGGTCGAGGAGCACCAGGTCCAGGCCCTTGCCCGGCGGCAGCTCCACCTCCACCTCGAAGCCCTCCGGCGGCACGCCGTGGAAGGCGAAGACCTGGGGGTTCGAGACCGGATGGCCGTCGATCCGCCACGCCAGGACCGGCTCGGCCGTGACGCCCTCCACGATCTGGGCGCCCCGCGGCGAGCGCACCCGGAGGCGCAGGAGGCGGCGGTCCGGCCCGTCCTCCTCCCCCACCACCTCGGCCTCGGGCGGCGCCAGCGCGAGCGCCGGAGCCGGCGCCCTCAGGAAGCGGGCCGAGCTGAACGGGTAGAACGCCCGGAGCTCGCCGTGCTCGGGTGAGGCGCTCAGCCGGGGCGCCGTCCACGCGCTCGGCCGGAGCGTCTCGCTCGCCCGGCTGCGCGTCGCCCAGACGGCTTGCCCGGTGTCGGCGTCGAGGCCGTAGACCAGGAAGTCGGTCCGGGGGTGCCGGGCGTCGAAGCGGAAGGAGACGATCGCGACCAGGGCGACTCCCGCCACGGCGAGGGCGGCGCCCGGCAAGAGCCAGCGGACGGAAGCGCGTCCGGTGTCTCCGGCGGAGCCGATCGGGCCGGCGAGGAGCCGGAGCGCCGGGAGCTCGAGCCCCAGGACCAGGGCGACCAGGGCCATCAGGTACGGGCCGTCGCCGGTGCCCAGGGCGCCCGCGATCGTGTCGACGAGGGGAGCGGCGAGGACGAGGGCCGGAAGTCCCGACACCACCAGGAGGGTGGCACTCAGAGATGGCCGAGCCCGCCGAGCCCGTAGAGTCAAGCTGCCGAGCGTCCCCATGAGGGTGGCCAGCACCGGCCAGACGAAGAGATAGCTCGTGCCCGGCAGCCGGGCCGAGGTAACCAGCGCCAGGACGACCCACCAGAGCTGGGCGCCGAGGAACGCGGCCTCGAGGGAGAGCCGCCGGTGGACGGCCGCGTGGAGCGCAGTGAAGGCGGCCGCGGTGATCGCCACGAACAGCAGGAGGAAGGCACCGCCCTGGTACTGGTGCCCGGTCAGGAAGGCGCCCGTCACCCGGTCGGTACCGGCCAGGGCGCGCCAGACGCCGAGGCAGGCGAGCACCGCCAGGGCCGCCGCTCCGAGCTGGACGCCGGCACCGGCCAGGAGCCCGCGGGTCGAGACCGTCCCGGCCCGCCGGGCCCAGGCGACCGCCCCGGCCGCCAGGAGCAGCGCGAGGATCGCCAGGGGCAGGCTCCAGCTCGCCGGGTAGGCGACCAGGTGCGAGCCGACGAGGTCGAAGTAGACCGCCTCGGGCGAGCGCCGGTCGAGGCTCGCCGCATTCCCCAGGTGGCGGGCGAGGCCCAGGGCGTAGGAGCCCAGGTTCTGGAGGCTCCCCGGGTCCAGGGCCTCCGGGCGGTCGAGGCGCGAGTGATAGTGGAGACCGCCGCCGATGAAGGCCACGTCGACCCCCGCCCAGCCCGCGTCCCGGTAGACCGCGAAGTCGTCGTTCCGGTCCCCCATCAGATCCTTGACCGTGGCGGCGAGGGAGGTGGTGAAGGGCTGCCGGACCGCGGCCTGCACCTGGCGGATCAGCCAGCCGTTCTCGGCGCTCGTGCCGTGCATGAGCGCCGGGCCGGAAACCCCTCCCGGATCCATGTTGACCGCGAAGCCCACCTCCTCGGACCACGGCCCCTCCTCGACGAACGCCGTGGCGCCCTGGAGGAACGACTCCTCCGGGCAGTTCAGGAGCACGATCACGTCCCGCGCCAGCGGCGGCCCGGCGGTGAGGGCGCGGGCCGTCTCCAAGACCGCGGCCACGGCGGCGGCGGCGTCCCCGGCTCCGGGTCCCATGGGCACGCTGTCGTAGTGGGCGGAGAGGAGGATCGCCGAGCCGGGGGCCGGCGGGCCGGTGCCCCGGATCCGGGCGACGACGTTTTCGGCCCGGGCCGCCCGCCAGCCGCGGACGGCGGTGGCGATCTGCACCCGGGGTGAGAGCCCCATCTTCCGGAGGGTCCGGACCAGGTAGCCCCGCACCCGGGCGGCGGCCGGCGAGCCCACCGGCCGCGGCGCGCCGGCGAGGGCCCGTACGTGGTCCATGGCCCGCTCGGCGGAGAACGCATCGGCCGGCGCCGAGCGCGGTGCGGGAGCCGGCGGGCGGTCGAGGGCGACGGGAATCCAGACCGCCAGGGCCAGGAGGACGGCGACGGCGGCGCGGGCGGGCCACCGGGTGGACGGAAGCAGCGGCATCGAGGTCATGACGAGGGGTTCTCCGGGTTCGGGCCAGGAACGAGGGCGTGGACGAGGAGGTCGAGGACCGTCTCCCGGGACGCGCGGTCCGACAGCGTCGCCGAGTCGGGGGCGAAGTGGCGGTGCATGGCGAACCAGGCGACGTTCTCCAGGACCACCCGGGCCGCGGTGGGTACGTCGGGTACCGGCCGGAGGTGCCCCTCACCGATCCGCCGTTCGAGGTAGCGCGCGAGCTCGGCCAGCACGCCGCGGCGCATGGTCTTGAAATGGAGGTCGAAGAGCTCGGGCCAGGTGGGCGCCGAGCGCTCGATCACCCGGACGGCGAAGCGGAACCGCTCCACCCTGTCGTAGAGCTCCGAGAGCACGGTCCGGAGCTCGGCGGCGATCCCTCCCCGCGGCTCGTTCCCCAGGTCGGCGAGGGAGGCTAGGCGCGACTCGGCGGCGAGGCGCCGCCGGACGAAGTCGAGGACGGCGCCCGGCGCGGGCGTCGGGACCGGGAGCACCTCGGGCGGCTCGAAGCCTTCGCGTAGGAACGCCCGCCGGAGAACCGTGAGGAACAGGGCCTCCTTGGTCTCGAAGTAGAGGTAGAGAGTCCCGGGGGCCACACCGGCCTCGTTCGCGACGTCGCTCATCCGCGCCTGGCGGTAGCTCCGGCCGATGAAGGTGCGGGTGGCGCTCTCCAGGATCTCCTCCAGGCGCTCGGGGTCGCGGGTACGGGACATGGACGTCGATCATAACTGAACTGGTCGTTCAGTTATACGGAAGACCCGAGCTCCGGGTTTCAGACCGTCGGAGACGCCGCCGGCCCGGAGCCGGCGGCGAGTGTGGAGCCGGAGTCCTCTACCGCATGGCGGCGGGCTTGTGCTCGCGGGTGACCTCGTCCTCCTCCGCCGCCGCCTCCTCCTCTTCCCCCGGCGGCAGCTCCTCCCCTACCGGCGACGGCCCGGCGTCCGCCACCGCCAGGGAGGGCTCGGTAGCCTCGAGACCCGCCGGCTCGCTCCGGCCCATGAGACCGGAGAGATGCCGCTTCAGCCAGCCCTGGAAGTGCTCCATGTAGACGTAGAAGACCGGCGTGATGTAAAGGGTCAGGAGCTGCGAGAAGAGGAGGCCGCCCACCACCGCCATGCCCAGCGGCCGGCGGGACTCGGCACCCGCTCCGGCCCCGAGGGCGATGGGCAGCGTGCCGACCAGGGCCGCCATGGTGGTCATCATGATCGGCCGGAACCGCACCATCGAGGCCTCGTGGATCGCGTCGGCCGGCTCGGCTCCGTCATTTCTGCGCTCGATGGCGAAGTCGACCATCATGATGCCGTTCTTCTTCACCAGGCCGACCAGCATGATGATGCCGACGAAGGCGTAGAGCGAGAGCTCCTGGCGGAAGACGAGGAGCGTCACCAGGGCACCGAAGCCGGCGAGCGGCAGGGCCGAAAGGATGGTCAGCGGGTGGATGAACGACTCGTAGAGGATGCCGAGGACCAGGTAGATGACCAGGATCGCCAGCAGCAGGAGCAGGCCCATCCCCCGGAGGGAGGACTGGAAGGCCTGGGCCGTGCCCTGGAAGCTGGTGGTCACGTCCGCCGGCAGGACCTGTCGGGCGAGCTGGTCGACCGCCGCCACACCCTCGCCGAGCGAGGTCCCCGGGGCGAGGTCGAAGGAGAGGGTGACCGACGGGAGCTGCCCCGAGTGCGTCACCGACAGCGGCCCCACCTCGTGGGCGACCCGCGCCACCGCCGAGAGGGGTACGAGCTTGCCCGAGCTCGATCGGACGTAGAGCTTCTGGAGGGCCGCCGGATCCTCCTGGAACCGGGGCTCGAGCTCGAGGATCACGTCGTACTCGTTGTTCGGGGCGTAGATGGTCGAGACCCGGCGCGACCCGTAGGCGCTGTAGAGGGCCTCCTCGATCTGGCGGGCGGTGACGCCGTAGGCCGAGGCCTGGTCGCGGTCGATCCGCACCACGGCGTGGGGGTTCTTGAGCTGGAGGTCCGAGGTCACGTCCACGAAGCCCGGCTCCTGGCGGAGCTCTCCCAGGAGCACTTCGGAGTAGTGGTAGAGGCGGTCGGTGTCGGCCGCCTGGAGGGTGTACTGGTACTGGCTCTTCGAGAGCCGTCCGCCGATCCGGATGGGCGGCGGGTTCTGCATGAACGCCTGGATGCCGGGCACCCGGGCGAGCTTGGGCCGCAGCTCCTGGATGACCTGGTCGACGGAGAGCTCCCGCTGGTCCCTGGGCTTCAAGCGGATGAAGATGATCCCGGTGTTGCCCGAGGCGGCCTGGGAGCCCCGGGCGCCCACGAACGACATGAACTGCTCGACGTTGGGGTCGGCCTGGACGATCTTCATGAGCTGGAGCTGGTGGGCCTTCATCGACTCGAACGACACCCCCTCGGCGCCCTCGGTGAAGGTGAAGATCGAGCCGGTGTCCTCGCTGGGCAGGAAGCCCTTGGGGACCAGGCCGAAGAGCCATACCGTCGCCCCCAGCACCAGGACCAGGACCCCCATGGCGGCCAGCCGGTGCCGCAGCACGCCGGTGAGCGTGCGATCGTAGAAGCCGAGAGCCCGGTCGAAGACCTGCTCCGACCACCGGAAGAGTCGACCGTGGTGGATCTTGCCCGGCGGCCTCAAGAAGCGGCTGCACAGCATCGGGGTCAGCGACAGCGAGACGAAGCCCGAGATCAGC
>CAZIIB010000305.1:0-5238 GCA_964539125.1 uncultured Thermoanaerobaculia bacterium
ATGCGGGATCCAAAGTCCCGTGCCTTGCCACTTGGCGACGCCCCAGCGTCTCGAGGCCCCAGTTCCGCGATCCCCGGAGCTCGTCGAGGACGAGCTCCTAGCTCACGGACCAGAAGGAGTCGCGCAGGTGGAGCTCCTGGACCTCCTCGAGGCTCTTCTCTCCCGCCGGCTCCTCCGCCTCCGGAGCGGGTTGCGCCGCGGCCTCCGGGGCCGCCGGCCTCTCCGCACCCTCCGGCTCGCCGCTCGCGGCGGCCGCCGTCGCCACCGGCTCCTGCTCCACCTTGAGCTGACGGCGGGCCACGTCTGGCTCCTCGCCGCGCTCGCGCAGGACCAGCTCGTACTCGTCGAGCACCCGCTCCTCGATCATCAGTCGCGTCTCGTTGTTGAGCGGGTGGGCCACGTCTTTGAACTCGCCGTTCTTCTTCTTGCGGCTCGGCATGCTGATGAACAGGCCGTCCTTGCCACGGATCACCTTGATGTCATTGACCATGAAGCAGCCGTCGAGGACCACCGAGACGAACGCCTTCAGCTTCTCTTCACTGACCGGGAAGACCTTGACCTCGGTGATTTTCATCGTCCGACTCTCCTCGATCCGGCCGGGGGCCGCGCCGCGAGGCACCGGAGCCTGACGGTCAGCGCATTATACAGGTCGGACCGGACCACCGCTGAACGTACCGGAGCCCATGCTAGAGAGCGAGGCCGCCGACTGTCAATCGGTCGGGGCCACGCCGCGCCTCATCCGACACCGGCTCTCCCGCCCTCCTCGGCGCCCGGTTCGGGGGCGCAGACGCCGGGCTCGAAGCCCTCGGGAACCGAGGGGGCCGGGAGCGGCTGGGCGAGCGGCTCACGCCCCACCTCGCGCCAGGTCGCCTGGGCGCCGCGTTCCCGATCGGAGAGGAAGGCCTCGGTCCCGTCCCGGCGCCACCAGAGAACGGGCCGATCCTTCCGCCAGAGGGTCCAGCGACGCACCTCGCCGTGGTCGCCGACCTCGGCGGTCCAGCGGCGTCCCGCGGCGTCCCGGAACGCGAGATTCCCGCGCACAGAGGGGGTTGGCCGTCCGCGGGCCGGCGACGCCGGGATCCGTCCCAGGAGGAGAGCCGGCAGGGCCTCGGGCGGCAACGGCTCGACGGGCAGCCCCTCGAGCTCCACGCCGGCGTCGAGCGGACAGGCCCGGTTCTCGCGATGGTCCAGCAGCAGGCCGCCGGAGGCCGCCGCGTCGAGGGTGAAGAGCGACCGCCCCAGGCGGTCGGCGATCACCAGGCGATAGCGCTCCGGGGTTTGGAGCCTGAGGATCAGGCGGAGGGTTCCCTCCCCCTCCGGGCCCTGGTAGTGGAGACGGAAGAGCCTCTGTGTGCCGTACGCGGCGGGTGGCAACGACCAGGGCGCCACAGCCGCTCCCGGGACGGCCGCGGGCGGGCGCGCTCCGGCACACCCCAGGAGCAGGGCGCCGGCGAGCAGGCCCGTCAGGCCGAGCGCGCGAGCGCGGGTCACAGGGGGTCAGGGCTGTTGGATGTCGGGCTTTTCCTGGGCGGCATGGTCGAGCTCGCTCAGCTTGCGCTCCACGGCTGCCGGATCGTCGGCCTCGAGCTCCATGGCGCGGCGGTATGCGCGCCGCGCCTCGTCGGCGTTTCCCAGGGCGGCGTAGGCGTCGCCGAGGTGCTCGTAGACCGTCGGGTCGCGCACCAGGCGGGCGGCCCGCTCCAGCGTCTCCTTGGCCTCGTCGTACCGGCCGAGCTGGTAGTAGCCCCAGCCCAGGGAGTCGATGTAGGCCCCGTTGTCCGGGGCGAGCTCTACCGCCCGGCGCACCATCTCCATCGCCCGGTCCAGGTTCTGGCCCTTCTCGATCCACATGTAGCCGAGGTAGTTGAGCGCCGGGTGGAAATCCGGCTGGTCGGCGAGCAGGGCCGAGAAGGTCTGGATCGCCTCGTCCCGGTGGCCGGCCCGCTCCTCGGACGTCCCCAGCAGAAACCGGCCGCTCGTCGAGGCGGGATCGGTCTCGAGGAAGCGGTGGAGCGGCGCGATGCTTTCCTCGTAGCGCTCGGCCCGTTGGAGGCCCTGGACGGCATCGAGGAAGGCGTCGGGCGTCTTCTTCGGGTCCAGGCCGTCGACCACGGCCACCGCCTCCGGAACGTGGCCGCTCCGGGCGAGGACCTCGACGCGCTTGCCGACCACCGCCGGATCGTCGTCCTTGGCCTGCCAGGCGTTCACCCGCTCCAGGGCCTCGTCTCCCTTGCCCAGCTCGACGAGCGCGTCGGCGTCGAGAAGAACCGCCTCGCGGTTCGCTCCGAGCCCTTCCTCGCCGGAGGCGGGCTTGGCGAGGAGCGGAGCCAGGGAGGTCTCCACCTCGCTCCAGCGATCGAGGCTGGCATAGAGACGGGCCAGGGCCAGGCGCACCTGCTGGGCGTCGCCCTCCGGCCCTTCCTTCTCCAGGCGCTGCAGCGTACCGGTCAGGATCTTGACCGCTTCGGCCTCCCGCTGCTGGCGGACCAGGAGCTGGCTCACCGTGATCGCCAGGTCGGCGTCACCGGGACCGCTGCCGAGGAGCGGCTCGAGGGTCTCGAGCGCCTCCTCGTTGCGCGCCTGGGCGCTCAGCACGAGGCCGCGGAGAAGGCTCACGTACCGGCTGTCGGGAACCTTCTTGCTCAGGGCGTCGAGCTCCCGGAGGGCTCCATCGAGATCGCCCGATAGGTAGAGCTCGGTCGCCAGGCGAGTCCGGGCGTCGACGCTCTCGAGGGGCTCCGGCGCGTCCTGCAGCACCTGCGCCGCCCCCTTGTGATCGCCCCGGTCGGCCAGGATCTGGGCGAGGGCCAGGCGCGCCGCTTCGGAGTCGGGCTCCGTCGCGAGCACCTCCCGCAGGGCGTCCGCCGCCTTGTCCATCTGATTCGACTGCATCAGGGACTCGGCGAGCAGGCGGTAGACGGGGCGATATCCCGGGGTCTCGGCGACGATCTCCTCGAAGACCTCGGCCGCCGCCGCGGGCTCCCCGCGGCGGAGGTAGATCTGCCCCAGGGACAGCAAAGATCGCACGTCTCCGGGATCCGCGGTACGCAGGGTTTCGAAGGCCGCCACCGCCGCCGCCATCGGCGCCGGATCGTCGGGCTCCTCTCCGCCCAGCGCCAGGTTCGTCGTCGCCACGGCGCGCAGCGCGTCGACGTTGCCTGGCCGCGCGGTCTGCGCCTTCTCGGCCTGCTCGACGGCCTCCTTCAGCCGCCCGAGACGGGCCTCGTGGGTGCGGCCGAAGCGCCCCAGCCGGGTGAGGAGCTCGGCGTACTCGATGCGCACATAGGCGGCCCCGGGGTCGAGCTCGAGAGCGCGCTCGAAAGCCGTCTCGGCCCCGCGATAGTCCCCCTCGGCGACCAGCATCTTGGCCACGGAGAATTGGTAGGCCGCCTCGGCGGTCGTGCCGGGGGCACCTCCGCGGGCGGGCGTGACGGCGGCCGGCGGTTGCGAGGCGGGAGCCACCGCCGGCTCGGCGCCGACTGCCGGCGGGGCGACGGCGAGGAACGCGAACACGGCGAGCGCGGCGAGAAAGGGACTGCGCGAGAAGGAAACGGACGCCCTCATCGGCTCACGATACTCCGTCCCGGGGTGCTTTACAAGGTCATGAGGCCTCCCTATAATGACGCAACGCGCGGTAACTCTCGGCGCAACAGGGATTTACGAGACCGCACCATGCCGAAGCTCGGACAGCTCCTCGTACAGCACGGCTGGGCCTCGCCGCGGGACGTGGACCGGGCCCTCAACACCCAGGTCGCGGCAGGGGGGCGGTTGGGGACCTGCTTACTCGAGAACAACGCGATCAGCGAGGATCTCCTCCTCAAGGCCCTCTCGGAGCAGCACCGGCTCCCGGCGGTGGGGGTGGAGGATCTACGCGACGTCCCGGACGAGGCGATCCAGGCCCTGCCCGCCAAGCTCGCGATCCGCTGCCGGGCGGTTCCCTTCCGGGTCTTCAGCACCCAGGTCCACGTGGCGATGCTCGACCCCCGGGACCTCAACTGCCAGGACGAGCTCGCGTTCGCCCTCGGCAAACGGTTGCAACCGTTCGTCGCCACCGAGGTCCGGCTCGCCCAGGCCCTGGACCGCTACTACGAAGAGGAGTGCCCTTCGCGCCTCGCCACCCTTGCGGAGCGTCTCGACCGGGCTCGCTACTTGTGGCGGGAAGAGGAGGTCCGCACGGCGGCCCTGGGACACGCCACCGGCACCGGCCCCCTCTGGGACCAGCCCGAAGCCGTCCTCTTCTCCGAGGAGCTCTTCGCGCGTCGCCGACCCTCGGCGGCCACCGCGGGACCGGAGAGAGCGCAACCGGCGACGAGCTCCGGAATCGGCGCGGTGGAAGCACCGACGGCCTCTCCCCGTCCGGCACCCCGGGCCCCGAAACGGCGCGAGCTCACCATCGCCCTGACCGAGACGGAGCGCAAGGAGCTGGCGGCCTACCACGAGGGCGCGGCCGGACCCTCACCCGGCGACGACGACAACGACGACACCCGCCCGGTGCCTGTGGGGGCACCGCCCCTCCCGCTCTCCGCCGCCGACATCGAGACGCGCCTCGCGGACGCCACCGACCCTGAAGAGGTCGCCAACCTGCTGGTCGCCTTTCTGGGCCAGAGTTTCGAGAGGGTCGCTCTCTTCAAGGTGCTCCGCGATCGGGTGGTGGGCTGGCGCGGCGCCGGCGCGGCGCTCGACCTCGAGTGCCTGGCGGGCTTCTCCGCCGACTTCAGCCAGCCCTCGAGCTTCCTCAACCTGCGCCATTCCGGCAGCTTCTACCTGGGCCCGTTGCCCCCGATGGCGGTCCACAAGACCCTCTCCCGGTGCTGGGGCGGAGCGCTTCCGACGGAGTGTCTCCTCCTCCCCGTGAGGATTCGTGGCCGGCTCGTGACGGTGATCTTCCTCGACCGCGGGCAGGAGGGCCTGGGCAAGATCGACCTCGAGTCCTTTCTCCATCTCGCACAGATCTCGGCCGACGCGTATGAGCGCTGTATCTTGCGGAAGAAAAAGGACTAATCCGCGTTGACACCGGTCGAAACCGGTTGCTACACTGCCGCCGTTTTTTGGAGCGCACATGATCAAAGCGGACATCGTGACCCGAGTGGCAGACGTCTCCGAGGTACCGCGGGTGAAGGCGGCGGTCGCCGTCGACACCATCCTGGAGGCGATGAAGACCGCGCTCTCCGAAGGTAAACGGATCGAGCTGCGGGGCTTCGGCGTCTTCCAGGTCCGCGACCGCAAGAAGGGCGTCGG
>CAZIIB010000306.1:0-5237 GCA_964539125.1 uncultured Thermoanaerobaculia bacterium
TCTCGGTGGTCGCCCCCACCAGCACGATGTCGCCGCGCTCGACGTAGGGCAGGAACGCGTCCTGCTGGGCGCGGTTGAAGCGGTGGATCTCGTCGACGAAGAGCAGGGTGCGCCGGCCGGTCGCGCGACGCAGCCGCGCCGCCCCGGCCATCACCTCCTTGACCTCCTTGATCCCGGAGGTCACCGCCGAGAAGGGTACGAACTGGAGGTCGGTACGGGCCGCGATGATCCGCGCCAGGGTCGTCTTGCCCGAGCCCGGAGGACCCCAGAAGATGAGCGACGGCACCCGCTCTTCGGCGATCGCCCGATGGAGGAACGCCCCCTCCCCCACCACCTTCTCCTGGCCGACGACCTCGTCCAGGCTCCGCGGCCGGATCCGCTCGGCGAGCGGCGTCCCCACCTCGGCTGCGGGCCGGGCGGCGTCGGGAGGTGAAGGGAGCTGGTCGTCAAAGAGACTCATGGGTCGGGGCGTTCCCTTCCCCGGCCCATCAATCGGTTTCCGGTCGGTTCACCGGCACGCCCGCCTCGAGGGTCTCGACCACCGCGTCGGCGAAGCCGGAGGTGGTGGCCTCGCCTCCCAGGTCGCGGGTCAGGACCCGGCGCTCCACCACCACGTGGCGCAGAGCCCGTCGCAGACGGTCCGAGACCTCGTTCATCTCCAGGTGCCGGAGCATCATGACGCCCGAGCGGATGAGGGCCAGCGGGTTCGCCACGTTCCGGCCGGCGATGTCCGGAGCGCTGCCGTGGACCGCCTCGAAGATCGCCACCTCCTCGCCCAGATTGCCGCCGGCCACCACCCCCAGGCCGCCCACCAGGCCGGCCGCCAGGTCCGACACGATGTCGCCGTAGAGGTTCTCGAGCAACAGCATGTCGTAGTCCTCCGGCCGAAGGACGAGCTGCATGCACAGGTTGTCGATGATCCGGTCGTCGGCCTCGACGTCCGCGTACTGGGTAGCGACCTTGCGGAAGCAGTCGAGGAAGAGGCCGTCCGAGAGCTTCATGATGTTGGCCTTGTGCACCGCCGTGATCCGGCGCCGGCCGTTACTCCGGGCGTACTCGAAGGCGAACCGGGCGATTCGCGTCGACGCCCGCTCGGTGATGATCTTGAGACTCTCGACGACCCCCTTGACCACCTCGTGCTCGAGACCGCCGTACAGCCCCTCGGTGTTCTCGCGGACGATCACGAGGTCGACGCCGTCGAAACGACATGGAATGCCGGGCAGGGTGCGCACCGGCCGCAGGTTGGCGAACAGCTCGAGCTCCTGGCGCAGGCGCACGTTGACCGACTTGAAGCCCTTGCCCACGGGCGTCGTGACCGGCCCCTTGAGCGCCACGTGGTTGCGGCGGACCGACTCCAGCACCTGCGGGGGGAGGGGATCGCCGTAGCGTGCCACCGCCTCGGTGCCCGCGATCTGGACGTCGTATTCGAAGTCGGCGCCCGCCGCATCGAGCACCCGGCGGGTGGCCTCGGCGACCTCGGGGCCGATCCCGTCGCCCGGGATGAGGGTGATGGTCTGAGTCATGATCGGGTCCCGATCGGGGCCAATCGGGCGAGGTCGACCAGGCCTTCGCCGGTGAAGACCTCGGAGAGGGGCACGACGGAGGCCCCCCGAGCGTAGTCGAAGCAAAGGTCCTGCCGGTCCAGGCGGCCCGGGGTCCCCTTCGTCTCTCGATCCCGGTAGAGCACGACGAGGCGGCCGCCGACCCGAAGGAGATCGCCGGCGTGAGCGCCTTCGGCGGAGTCGCTCCAGAGGGGCCCGTGGTCCAGATCGATGCGCTGCCAGTCGAGCGTCCCGGGCTCGCGGCCCGCCCCCTCGATCACCTGGCGGATCAGGGTCAGTCGCGAGAAGGCCAGATGGCGGCGGGTGAGGTCCGCCAAGCGACCCAGGAGCTCGGCACCCGGCTCGGGCGGCGGCTCGAGCTCGGTCAGCCCGAAGGCCAGGGAGGCGGGGCCGGCGGCGTGCCCCGGCAGGGCGGCGTAGACCGTGGGAAAGCTCGCCGCCTGATCCGGCAGGGCGTCGCCTCCGGGAGAGATGAAGCGCTGGGAGGGGGTCAGGTCTTCCTCACGCTCGAAGAGCTCGATCCGCACCTGGTAGCGCTGGGTGCCGAACGAGCGCCCTTCGGAGGCTTTGGCCTCCACCTCCGCCAGGCTCTCGGAGAAGCGGGCCTCGAGCCGGCCCGGCACCGACCAGTCCGACGGCCACTCCGGGCGGAAGAACTCGGAGAAGCGGAAGCGCTCGATCTGGTCCGGGGCCTGGAGCTTGACGTACGGGGCCGGTCCCTCGACCGTGAACCAGAAGACCTTGACCTTCCAGGGGCGATCCCAGGTTCGGAGCGCCCCCTTCGGCACACGGCGACCCTCGATCTCGAGGGCCGGCGCCTGCGTGTAGTAGACGGGAGCGCCGTCCCGGCCCCGGGCCTCGAGGACCGCGTGGAGCGTGAAGGAGGTGCCGGCCGGCACCTCGACCGGACCCACGATCGCCGCGTCGGACCCGGCGGGCTGGATCGCGACCCGCGCCGCCACCAGGGTCGGCTCGAAGCTCTCCTTCGCCGCGGGGTAGAGGAAGACGATGGCCGAGACGACGACCGCCACCACCACCACGATCCAGATGATGCGCTTGCTCGAGTCCATGGAATCCTTCCCTCCCGGCCCGGAAGAGCCGGGTCACCTCTTCGGCTCGAGCTCCGCGAGCCTCGCCACCACGTCCCGATAGTTGGTGTTGACACCATAGAGATCGACGAAGGTGTGATACGCCGATTCCGCGTCGCCGGCGGCGGCCTGGGCGTTGCCCAGGTCGTAGAGCAGGCCGAGCTGCTCTTCCTCGGCGATGCCGGGCGCCTCGAGGCCGCGGAGGTACCACTTGACCGCGAGCTCCGGCAGCCCCTTCTCCAGGAAGCACAGGCCGAGCATCGACGCGCAGGAGACGAGGTAGGCGGGGTCCTTGGCGGCGAGCTGGAACTCGCCGATGGCCTCGTCGAGGAGTCCCATCTCGCGGTAGGCGATCCCGAGGTTGAAATGGGTGTCGTGGTCCTCCGGGGACAGGTTCTCGGAGACCCCGCGCTTGAAACCCTCCACGATCTCCTCGAGCGACTGGTCGCCGCCGCCGATCAGGAGCTCGTCCTCGGCCAAGGCGTCCTCCGCCGAGAGCTCCTGCTCGATCTCGGCTCCGAGATCGAAGAAGGCCTCCTCGTCCTCCATGGCCTTCTCGCCGGCGGCGGAGGCCGAGACCTCGTCGAGCCAGCTCACCCCCGTATCCTCGAGCTCGAGCGCCCCTTCCTCCTCAGCCGCAGCCGCGGCCTCCTCCTCGCTCTGCCCCGCGAGGTCGATCTCCTCGCGCAGGCTGTCGCCCAGGGCGCGCAGAGGGTCGACCCCTGCGTCCGACGGCGCCGTCGGGGGGGCCTGCGCCGCGGGAGGCGGAGAGAGCGGCGCCTCGGCAGGGACCTCGGCCGCGCTGGCCGCCGCGGCCTCCTCCGCCTCGGGCGGCGCCCCTTCCGGAGCGGCGCGCCTCTTGCGCCGCGGCCCGAGGAACCGTCCCGCGAGGTCGGCGAGCGTCGCCTCCACGTCCCCGAGGCTTCGGCGGCCCTTCTTCGTGGCGGGCTCGGGCGCCTCGCTCGCCCCTTCTGCGGGCGGCTGGGCTTCGGCCGGCTCGGCGGGCTCCTCGGCCGAAACCGCCGCCTCCGGCTCGGAGATCTGCAGGTCTTCGGCAGCCGGGAGCGGGTAGTCCTCGAGCTCGAGCTCTAGCTCGAGAGGCTCGCCTCCAGCCGCCTCCGGCGGCTCGATCTCGACCGCCTCCGGCTGTAGCACTCCGGCCTCGGGGGCTTCGGACACCGAAGCCGCGGCGCCGGGAGCGGCCTCTTCGGCCGGTTCCACGCTCTCCAGCACCGCCTCCGGCGGCGGAAGAACTTGGCCGTCCTCTACCCGGTACCCCGCGACCTCGAGCTCGCTGCGCACCTGAGGCCAGACCTCGTCCTCGCCGAGACGCTCCGCCACCGCACGGAGCTCGCCGGCTATGGAGGCGACGCGCGCCGGGCGCCCGGCCTCCAGGTGGATCCCGATCAGGAGCCGGAAGGCCTGGAGGTTGTCCGGCTCTCTCTGGAGCAGCTCCGCGAGGCGCTCGAGGGCCTTGCCCTCGATGCCGTACTTGATGAGGACCTCGGCCTCGGTGAGCAGGTCCTCGGGCTGGGTGATTCGCTCCGGCGCCACCTCGGCCGCGGTGCGCTCGAGCAGGTCGTGGTCGAGCTCGCTGGAGATCGGGGCGGCCGGCGCCCCGGGCGCGCCCTCGTCCACCGTCTCCAGGAGCTCCTCTCCGTCGGCCTCGAGATCGAGCTCGAACTCGAACGTCCCGGTGGGCGACTCGCTCTCGGCCGACGGGGACGGCGCAGCGGGCGGTGGCGGAGCGGCGCCCTCCGGCGGCGGGACGGCTCGCTCGCTCCTCTCCGTCCACGCGGCGCCGGGGCGCCCGGTGTCCTCCAGCATGTCCGGCGGTGGGGTGACCAGGCTCTCGGGAGCGTCGTCGTCGAGGTCGAGGACGAAGAGCTGGCCCTCGTCGAGGATCGTCGCCTCGCCGACCTCGGAGGTGTCGGTGGCCGCCGGGGCCTCCTCCATCCCGGCCGACTCGTCGGGGACCTCGAGGCTCATCTCGGGCTCCCCGGCCGGGAGCCCAGCGTCCGCCTCCGGCGCCTCGACCTCCTCGATCGCGCTCAGGAGCTCGGGCTCCGGAGTGGGCTCGGGCGCCTCGTCGCCGGCTTCGGCGTCGGCCGAAGCCTCCGTCTCGACGGCGGGCTGCGTGCCTTCGTCCTCGCTCGCCTCCTCCTCGACCTCACCGCCGGCCGGCTCGCCGCGCTCCTGGAGACCGGCGATCTTCGCCACCTTCGCCGCCTTGGGGTTGCGCTCGACGGCCATCGAGAGGAACCGTGCCGCGGCCGCGACGTGCCCTTCCTCCTTGAGCTTCAGGACCGCGTCGGTGATGAAGCCCAGGTCCTCGGCCGAGACGTCGAGGGCGCGCTCGAACACCTGCGCCGCCTCGGCGCCCCGCCCGTGCTCGAGCATGAGCTCGGCGATCGCCCGGTACTCGCCCATGGCCCGGTCGGTGACGCCCTGCTCGCGGTAGAGCTCCGCCAGGCGCACATGGTGCGAGGGATCGTCGGGCTCGAGCTCGGCCATCCGCTTGTAGATGCCGATGGCCGATGTGGTCTTGTCGTGCTTCTGGTAGTAGTCCGCCAGGACCTGGTACTGC
>CAZIIB010000307.1:0-5235 GCA_964539125.1 uncultured Thermoanaerobaculia bacterium
CGAAGAGGGCGTGGATCACGTCCTCGGAGATCATGGTCAGCTTGATCGGCTGCCCGACCGGGATGTGCAGCTCGTTGATCTCGCGCTTGCCCCCGGGATGCTGGAACTTCCACATCCACTGCTTGGCCGTGGCGAAGTACTCGACGGCGTTCGACGGCGGGTCCGACTGGGCGAAGAAGACCTTGACACCCCAGCCGAACATGACCAGCACGATCACCAGCGGAATGACCGACCAGACGATCTCGAGCATCGTCGAGCCGTGGGTGGAGTGGCCGATCTCTTCGGGGTCGCGGCGCTGGTAGCGGATGAAGAAGAAGAAGATGGCGACCGCGATCAGCAACGCGAAGAAGGCGGCGATGGCGATCCAGGCCCACCACAGGGCGTCGACCTGGCCCGCGACCGTCGAGGCCCGCTGGGGGAGGAGAGGAAAACGATCGGACATCTCAGGCTTCCCCCATGGAGGTCCGGTGCTTGCCGTGACGCCAGCTCACGAAGAAGAACAGCCCGAGGGCGACGAGGGTGAGCACGCCACCCAGCCGGACGATGTTGAGGATCGCGGCGCTGTAGCGGCCGGTCGTGGGGTCGTAGGTGCAGCAGTAGAGGATCACCTTGTCGACGAGCGAGCCGATCTTCTCGCCCGACGCGTCGACCAGGCCCAGCCGGACGTCCCGGGGCGGGTACTCGACGCCGTAGAAGTAGCGCGCCACCTTGCCCTCGGGCGTCAGCACCACGATGCCCGCCGCGTGGGCGTACTGGTCCTTCTCCGGAAGGTAGTTGTAATGGAAGCCGATGGCGTCCATCACCGCGTGGATCTGCGGATCGTCGCCGGTCAGGAAGTGGGCGCCCTGGGCGGCCCCGGGGTGGTCGTAGGCGTGGAGGAAGCGCGCCTTGGCCTGGGTCGCCATCTCCGGGGTCTCCTTGGGGTCGAACGAGACGACGATCACCGAGAAGTCCTTGCCGGCGTCGAGCTTCAGCGTGTCGAGGCTGGAGGCGACCCCGGAGAGGACCAGGCTGCAGAGCATCGGGCAGTGGTAGTACGCGGGCACCAGGACGATGGCCTTGCCGCGGCCGAGCTCGGCGAGGGTCACGTCACGCCCCGATTCGTCCCGGAAGTGGGTTGCGAGGGGCACGCTGGCGCCGAGCTTCTGCTCGAAGTCCACTCCCTCGACCGCGCTCGGCTTCTTGTCCTTCTGATAGGTCCCGATGTCCTGGGGCCGTGGCGCGCCGAACTGGGCGGCGGCCGGAAGGCCCGCCCCCAGCACGAGCAGCGCGCAGACGAGGACCCGGACGAAGCGAGCTCTCCCCTCACCGGCCATGGGGTGGGGGCGTCCCTTTCCCCCCCGGGGGGTGGGAAGGGGATCGAGGGGTTGCGGGGGGGATCCAAAAAACCTCTTCATCGGTTCCTTCTTCCGTCGGTCATGGTCGGCTGCGGCGGCGCGCCGCCTCCGGTCGTGCCCGCGGCTTCCGGGGAGTCGCCGGGCTCGGGCATGCCGGCGCGGTTCGGAATGGCGGGCGCGGGGCCCGGGCCGGAGCTCAGGTCCTCGCCGAGGACGAGCTGCATGGCTCGCTCGATGGGGATGCGGGCGTAGCCGCCCTCTTTCTCGACCAGGCTGTAGCCCTCGAGCAGGGCGTGCTCCTGGGCGCGCATGGCTTTGAGGTCCTCCTCCGGCGTCGCCTGGAGGCGCGGACCGGGCGGTCCGGGGGGCTGGGTCGCCTCGGGGATCGGCGGCGGCGGCGGGTTCTTCTTGTTCATGTAGCTCTCCATGCCGCGGAAGAGGAACCACATCAGGACGATCGCCACCGCGGTGACCGCGGCCAGGCCGACCCCGGTCGCGACCACCGCCTTCATGTTGATGTCGCGGTCGAACGTCTCGGGGGGCTGGGCGTCCCGACCCGGCTCCCTGCCCTGCTCCCTGCCCTGCTTCTCAGTGTCCGCCATCGGCGAAGGCCTCCTCGAGATAGGGATCCCGGACCGGCAGAAGCGGCCGCGTCTTGAGCTCCCGAACGAACAGCCAGACCCACAGCCCGCCCAGGGCGACCGGCGCCACCACGTCGAGCCAGGAGAGGGTGAGCTCCCCCGCCGAGAAGGCGGGGACGACGTTCCAATAGAGATCGACCCAGTGCATCACCAGGAGCAGGCCGGCGACCCAGGCGAGGAGCCCGGCGTCGCGCTTCAGGTCGCGGGAGAGCAGGAGCAGGAAGGGCAGGCCGAAGTGGAGCAGGGCGATCGCCAGGCCCACCCACTGCCAGCCGCCGTTCAACCGGTCGTGGTACCAGATCACCTCTTCCGGGATGTTGCCGGACCAGACGATCAGGAGCTGGGAGACCGAGAAGTAGGCCCAGAGCATGGTGAAGGCGAGCAGCAGCTTGCCGTAGTCGTGGAAGTGGCGCTGGACGAGCACCTCGTCCATGGGATCGCGGCGCGAGAGGAAGAGGGAGATCAGGATCAAGAAGCTCAAGGCCCCGACGCCTTGGCCGCCGAGGAACCAGATCCCGTACATGGTCGAGTACCAGTGCGGGTTGACGGTCATCAGCCAGTCGATCGACGCCAGGGTGATGGTGAACACGTAGAGCACGAGCCCCGGGGCCGCGACCCGGCGCATCTTCCGGATCAGACCGGGATCGCCGGTCGCGTCCTGGCGCCGCGACCAGCGGCTCAAGGCGAAGGCGAGGGCGAGCCAGACGAGGAAGAAGAGCAGGGCTCGGAGGCCCCAGGCCAGCGGGTTCATGTAGACCGCCCGGTGCTCGAGGACGTGGTCGCCCGCCACCCGGTCCGGCCGCGCCCAGGGGTAGAGGCTGCCCAGGCCGAAGAGGAGCGGCACGAAGAGCACGCCCAAGGGCAGCAGCGTCCGCGACGCCGCCTCGAGGATCCGGCGGATCGGCAGGCCCCAGCCGCCCCCCGAGAGGTGGTGGACCATGGACAAGGCGAGCGAGCCCAGGGCGATGCTCAGCCAGAAGGTCCAACCGACCAGGTAGGCGCGGAAGAACAGCTCCCGGCTGGAGAAAAAGCCCAGGGCGAGGAGCACCGCACCCACCACGCCAACGGCGAGGCTCAGATTGCCCAGCCGGTCGAGGGCGGGGGGTGCGGACCAGTCCCGGGTCCGAAGTGTTGGCTCGCGATCGTTCATCGGTTTGGCGACTCGGCGTCGGGGGCAGCCTCGGTGGGCGGGGTGGCAGGCGGCCATCCGCCGGGAGACGGCTCGATGGTGGTGTCGGTGAGCTCTTCGGGCAGGGTGCCGGTGGCCCGGGCCTCGCGCTGCTCCTCCGGCGTCAGGCTGGACAGGGGCGCGTGCTGGGAGAGCTGGAGGGCCCGGATGTAGGCCACGATCGCCCAGCGGTCCCGCACCTGCACCTGCGCGGCGTAGCTGGGCATCTGGCCGAAGCCGTGGGTGATCACGTCGAAGAAATAGCCGTCGGGCGCCTTGCGCAGCCGGTCCTGGTGGTAGGTGGGCGGTTGCTTGTACCCACGCCGCACCACCATGCCCTGGCCGGTGCCCGCCCGGTCGTGGCACGGGGAGCAGAAGGTGTTGAAGTCGTCCCGGCCGCGCTCGAGGGTCTTCTCGGTGACCTTCATGGGGATCTTGGCGACCGGCTTCTCGTCCGGGCCGAAGCCGGTGTAGTAGACGGTGTCGGCGTGGAGCTGGCCGCGGGCCACGGTGTGGGCCGGCAGCGGCCGGGCCGAGCTGCCGTCGGGCCAGAAGGTGCTCTTCTCGAGCGGCTCGTACTTGGGCTGGTCCTGCATGTCCAGGCGGCAGCCGACGGTGGCGAGGGCGGCGACCACGAGCACCGCCGAGAGAGCTGCGCGCCTGAGAGCCTGCGAAGGAATCTCCCCTCGTCGCGAGGGCGTCATCCGGGCGCCTCTCGCAAGGCGCAGCGACGCAGGCGTAGCGGGGGCTACGTCGAGGAGCTGCAACGCCGCGAGAGGTGATTCGGGGGCGCCCGGAGCAGAGGTGGAGATTTCTTCGCAGGCTCTCATAGCTCCACCTCCGTCACCGCCACCGGGCTCAGGCCCTCGAGGAACCGGGCCGTCTCCCTCCGGTCGAACCTCTCGTCCGTCGCTTCGATCGCCAGGAAGAACCCGTCGCGCGACGCCGACTGGAAGGCCGGTACGTTGAACACCGGGTGATAGGGCTCGGGCAATCGGTTGAGCGCCAGCATCCCCACCACGCCGAAGATCGAGGCGAACAGGATCGTGAGCTCGAAGGTCACGACGATGAACGCCACCCACGAGTTGTAGGGACGCCCGCCGACGTTGATCGGGTAGCTGATCGCCGACACCCAGTACTGGAGCCCGTAGCCGGTGAGCGCGCCGAGGATGCCGCCGATCAGGACGATCAACGGCACTTTCGAGCGCTTGAAGCCCAGGGCGTGGATGACCTCCTCGCTGGGGTAGGGCATGTAGGCGTCGGCCCGCCGGTAGCCCGCCTTGCGGACCGCGTGGGCCGCGGCGACGAGCTCCTCCTCGCCGGAGAACTCGGCGAGCAGCCCGTAGATCTCCTCCTGCCGCGCTTCGCTCATGGGGACACCCCCTGTTCGACGCTCTCGGGCATCTCGCCTCTCTTGGCCGACACCAGGCCACGGACCTCGAACATGGAGATCATGGGCAAGAGCCGTATGAAGATGAACATCAAGGCGAGGAAGAAGCCGAGGGTACCGATGAAGAGGGTCCAGTCCCAGACCGTGCCGGCGTACATGTCCCACGACGACGGCAGGAAGTCGCGGTGGAGGCTCGTGACCACGATCTCGTAGCGCTCGAGCCACATGCCGATGTTGACCACGATCGACACGATGAACAGGAGCGCCGGGGTCGAGCGCACCTTCTTGAACCAGAGAGTCTGGACCATGACGATGTTGCAGGCGATCAAGGTCCAGTAGCTGTACCAGTAGGGACCCAGGATCCGGTTCTTCATCATGAACCACTCGTACTGGTTGCCGCAGAACCAGGCGAGGAAGAGCTCGAGCATGTAGCCGTAGCCCACCATCAGCCCGGTGGCGAGCATCACCTTGCCCATGTTCTGGAGGTGGCGCTCGGTGATGAGGTCGAAGTTTCACTGGAGGCAATTGAAGACGGATTCGGCGAAACACGCCTGTCTCGTGAAAAGGCAAAACGTGATCAGGTCTGGCGGCGTCTGGAAAAGGCCTTTGAAAATGAGGATATTGTAAAGGGCGTCATCAGCGGTAAGGTCAAGGGCGGGTTTACCGTCGACATCGAGGATATCCGCGCCTTCCTGCCCG
>CAZIIB010000308.1:0-5234 GCA_964539125.1 uncultured Thermoanaerobaculia bacterium
TCCGGCCTCGCGGCGCCGCAACGAAAGACAAGGGATTCGTGAATCAGACCACTAGGCCTCTCCGGGAGCCCGGGCCTCCAGAAAGGAAGCCGGGTCACGCCCGCCTATGCCGAGGTCCGCCCGGCGAGGAGCGCGCCGGCCGCGGCGAGCACGGCGCCCAGGGCCAGGCGCCCCGGCCAGCCCAGGGCCGGGACCCGGATCACGGGAGGGATCCCGACCAGGTCGGGTGTCAGGCGGGCGATGAAGCCGTCTCCGTCGAATCCGCCGCCGTACGTCGGCTGGGCGCCGCCGGTGGTGCCCGGGAAGTCGAGCGAGTCGGTGAAGCCGGCTACGAGGACGTTACCGTCCCCGTCGATCGCGACCGAAGGTTCGTACTCATTGCTTGAGCCCCCGAGATAGGTGCTCTGGTCGACGGCGGTGAGGTCAGGCGTCAAGCTGGCGACGTAAGCGTCGGCGAAGCCGCCAGCGAACGTTGTCTGTGCGCCGCCGGTGGTTGCCGGGAAATCGGACGAAGCGGTTTCGCCGACGACGAGGACGTTGCCGTCCCCGCCGATCGCGATTCCCCCGCTGCTTTCATAACCCGAGCCGCCGAGATAAGTGGCCTGGTCGAGGGTTTCGAGGTCGGGTGTCAGGCTGGCGACGAAGGCGTCGTCGCTCCCGCCGGGTGCCGGCTGGGCGCCGCCGGAGGTGCCGGGGAAGTCGGACGAGCCGGTGAAGCCAGCGACGAGGACGTTCCCGCTGCCCTCGATCGTAAGCGCGGTGGCGTTCTCCCCGGACGAGCCGCCGAGATAGGTGGATTGGAGGAGTGGGTCGATGATCAACGGCAGCGAAGCGACATGGGCGCCGACGCGGAACGAGTAGCTGGCGCCGCCGAGAAGCTCGTAGCCGGCGGCAACGGAACGCCGGTCGCCGTCCACGATCTGGTAGGCCCGGGGCGCGGCGAAGCGGACCGGGCCGTTGCCGGTCTCCACGACGAGCGCTCCACCACAGTCGACTCGAAGCGCCAGGGCGCCCCGGACCGCGACCTCGATCCTCGCCGGATCGGCGCCTGGGGCGACGGTGAAGATCTTCTCGACGTTCCCGCCGTGGGCCGCGAGATCTACGCTGATTCCGGGCCAGGGCTCCCCGAGCGTCACACGGTCGAAGGTGGGAACGCCGCGGCGCCAACGCGCCGGGTCGTCACCTTGGAAGCGGCTGACCCGGGTGGGGCTCGGGAGCGCGCCCCGGGGCGCCAGGTAGCGCGCCCCCACGAAGGTCTCGACCAGGCTCCAGCCGCGGTCCGCCGCCGGCGCCTGCATCGCTAGAGCGAACCCGACACCGGCGGCCAGGATCGTCGCCGCGTATTTCTTCCTCTCTACTCCCTCAGCGGTGGCTGACGGATTCCTCTCTCCGTGCCGGATCGACGGCTCAGGCATGGCCTCCCCCTCTTCGCGATCTCACCAGTAGTCGTGGAGATACTTCATACCACAGGCCTGGGAAGTAGCCGCCGAGGTGACGGCTCGCCCGGCGCCGAAACGGGAGCGTCAGCGCAGGGTGACGGCCGTCGCGCCCCAGCCGCCGGCTTCGGCCGGGGCGTCCCGGAGGTCGACCACCCGGGGGTCGCGCTCGAGGAGGGTGCGCACCGTCCGGCGCTGGACGCCCACGCCGCGCCCGTGGATGATGCGCAGCTCCCGGAGGCCCTTCTCGTAGGCCGCGTCCAGCCAGTCGCGCACCAGGCCGGCGACCTCGCGGGGCGGGAAGGAGTGGAGGTCGAGGACGTCGGTGATCTCGAGCTCGACGATCTCGTCCGGCGCCCCTTCGTCCGCCTCGCCCGGCCGGCCCTCGTCCCGGCGGCTCATCCGTCGGTGGGGTCGAGCCAGTGCTCGAGGCGGGGCCAGTCGAAGAGCTTCAGGAACACCAGGTAGAGGCCGAACCCGTGGTCGGGGCCGGCGATCGGGGTGCCGACGTCGAGGTTGACCACGGTCTGCCACGGCCCCATGAAGGTGCCCTGGAGGCCGACCCCGGCCAGCATCTCGTTGCTCAGGCCGGAGAGCCGGTCGGTGGCCCAGGCGACGTCGCCCACCGCGTCGATCCGCACCACCTTGCCGATCGCCACACCGTAGGAGAGGTGGGTCGCCCACAGCTTCTCGGCGCGCACCCGGTTGGACGAGTAGCCCTGGACCCGGTTGCTGCCGAAGAAGCCGAACTGGTACTTGCTGAAGCGGTCGAGGTCCTTGCCGCCGGCATAGTGGATCTCGGCGCCGGCCTTCTGGAACCTCGGCAGGGACCAGCTCTTGGCCAAGGACCCCTCCCAGGTCAGGAAGGTCTTCTGGTCCGGGCTGAACTCCGGGTTGTCGGCGAAGCCCCAGGGCTGCCACTTCGAGCGCCGGTTGTAAGTGCCCGAGAGACCCAGGCTGTAGCCGGCGCGGGCCAAGCGCGCGTTGAGCGCGAAAGTGTGGCGCAGGTGGTCCGAGGGGGCCGCGAAGCCAGCGGCGGTCTTGCCGGTCGTGCCGTAGTCGAGCCAGGTGAGCTCGTACTCGGCTCCGAGCTTGACGAAGTTGCCCAGCGGATGGCCCATCTTGAGCGAGACGTTGCTGGTGCGCGCCTTGACCTCTTCGTCCTTCCTCTCGACGCCGTCGCGGTAGGGGGTGTCGGTGAACGGCACGGCCAGGGCGAAGAGGTCGCCGCCCAGGTCGAAGCGGCTGTTGCCGACGCGAGGGTCGGCGAAGCTGATCGTGTTCAGGGCGCCGGCGAAGAAGAGGTTGAGCTGATTGCCGGTCTTCCGGAAGTCGAAGTCGAAGTAGTTGGCTCCGGCGAGCGGCAGGGGATAGTCGAGGGCGTCGTCGTAGAAGACGCCGCCCAGGGCGAAGAGCCGGCCGGTGTCGTAGCCCTCTTTGACCACCCGCCCGGGCTCTCCCGGCGTCTTCACCAGGTAGCGCAGCCCCTTGTCGGTGTCGCGGACCATGGTGGCGTCGGAGGACATGACCGCCTCGCGCCGTGCCGCGAACTCGGGCCCGTTGACGATGACGTCGGTCAGGTCGGTCTCGCGCTGCACCAGGGTCGTGGCGTTGACCACCGAGAGGAGCTGCTGGCCGGTCAGGCGGAGCGGCAGCACGAAGCTCCCGTGTGCGCCCCAGGGCGCCGTCTTCCCGGCGGCGTCGACCGGCGTGTAGTCGAGGGTCTCCTCGTTCGAGAGCACCTCGCCCTCCAGGCCGAGCTGCACCGCGCGGCTTCGCACCCGCAGGTAGAGCTGCTTGTCGATCCAGACCCGGCCGCGGTAGAGCTTGCCCTGCTCCGGCGCCACCGCCGGTCGAAACTCGACCACCCAGCAGTCGCGCCCGTCCACCGTCTCGCTGCCGGCGAGCTGGTAGGTGTACTGGCGGGTGAAGGAGATCTCGATGGGCAGGGTCGCGGCCTTCTCCGGCTGGATCAGGGGGATCTCGGGGATCGACTTTCCCCGCCACCGCACGCCGTTGATGTAGAAGTGCTGCCAGGCCCAGTCGAAGCCCTTCCCCTGGCGGAAGAAGAAGGCCCCCTGGAGGGTGGCCTCCACGTTCTGCTGGCCGGCGCCGGCCCCGAAGGAGAGGTGGGTGGTGTTGGTGGCGCTGAAGTGGTCGAGTCGCCGGGCCTGGGCGTCCTCGTTGGCCTGAAGCCGGCGCAGGATCTCCTCCACCGGGATCTGGCGCTCTCCGGCCACGTTGACCCGCTCTTTGACGGTGGAGGCGAGGTCGGTGGCCTGGCCGCGCTCGAGCCGGAGCACCGCCACCGGCCGGTCGGCCGGCACCGGTACGGAGATTCCCTCGGCGCTCCGCCGGACGCCGAACAGGGCCCGCTCCTCACCCGTTGCCGGGTCGACCTCGTCGGGCGAGAGGAGCTGGGGATCGGGGAAGGTGAGGGTCACCTCCGGAGGCTCGCCCGTCGCCGGCGCCGCTACGTTGCCGGCGGCGCCGGTGGTGGCGATGACCCGGAGTGCCAGGTCCTTGCCCCGGACGAAGCTCCAGGCCCCGGCCGGGGCCCCCTCGGGACCGTACGAGGCGTCGTAGGAGAGGTCGCCCTGGAACTCCCGGGCGAGGACCACGAAGGGCAGGACCGTGGTCGGGGTGACCCGGGCCGCGGCCGGCAGATCGAAGAGGGTCACGGCGACGCCGGCGGCGGCCATGCGGGCGGCGCCGGCGAGGGCGGCGGAGGCCGGTTCGGGCAGCGGCTGGCCGTCCACCACCACCGGCCGGCCGGGGTCGAGCTCGGTCAGGGCCGCCACGGCGGAGGCCAGGGCGTCGCCGGCTCCTCCGGCTCCCGGTGCGGTGCCGGCGGGCAGGGTGAGGGCGACGCCGTCGAGGTAGGCCGCCACGTCCTGGCCGTAGAGCTTGCGGAGGGCGTCCGGGTCGGCGGCGAACGGTCCGCCGATCACCCGGGCGTCGGGCTGGGCGCCGGTGATCGCCACCGCGGCGCGCTTGAGCAGGAAGGCGTAGGCCTCCGGGTCGGCGGTGTCGGACGCGGCCCCCCGGGGCCGCCAGACGACCTCGAAGTGGGTGGCGTCGGCCGCTCCCCGGGCCAGCGCCGCCGCCGCCGCCAGCTCGAGATCGAGGTGGGGAGTGTTCTCCACCAGGGGCGGCGGGGTGGAGAAGACGAGGCGCACCCAGGGCGTGGCGCCCGCCTTGCGCACCGCCTCGGTCTCGGCCACGGTGGCCGAGACGTCGACGGGCGAGCCCCCGGCGCCCACCTCTGGGCCGGGATCGAGGGCCAGGTTCCAGGCCACGTACAGGGGATGTCGCTCCTCGAAGTGGGCGCTCGAGGAGATCTCGGAAGCGATCGCGTCGAGCTGCGCCGGCGAGCTGGCGACCAGCCCGGCGCACGGCCGGCACGGAGGGCCCTGGGCTCCGGCGGGAGCGGGGGCGAAGGCGACGATGAGGAGAGAAAGCGCGAGGGCCGGGAGGAAGCGTCGTGGCATGGCCGCCTAGCATAACGACCCGGCGGGACCGTTGTCACGATGGCCGCACCGCAGGGCGCCCGCCCAGATTCCTCCACTCCGGCCTGCGCGGAGCGCAGCCCTCCGGTCGGAATGACAAGAACGAGGGGGCGAGCGACCCCGGAGGGCCGGGGGCTCCCGCGCGGCGACGTCTGAGCCGAGCCGGCGGGACCGTGGCGAAGAGACGCTTTCGGCGAGCAATCCCGGAGGGCCGGGGGCTCTCCTCCGAGGGGGCGTCGAGGACCGCGCCCAACGAGGCCGTGCGGAGTCCGAGGCGGCCGAGCGCGGT
>CAZIIB010000309.1:0-5224 GCA_964539125.1 uncultured Thermoanaerobaculia bacterium
AGTACCTGGTCGAGCGCGGCGTCGCCCCGCGGGACTTCAACTCCTACGGCTCGCGCCGCGGCAACCACGAGGTCATGATGCGCGGCACGTTCGCCAACGTGCGCCTGCGCAACCGGCTCACCCCGGAGATCGAGGGCGGCTACACGCTGCACCTGCCCGACGGCGAGCCCCTGACCATCTTCGACGCCGCCATGAGGTACCGGGACGAGGGGGTGCCACTGGTGATTCTCGCCGGCAAGGAGTACGGCACCGGCTCGTCCCGCGACTGGGCGGCCAAGGGACCGGCCCTGCTCGGCGTGCGCGCCGTGATCGCCGAGAGCTACGAGCGCATCCACCGCTCGAACCTGGTGGGCATGGGGGTCGCGCCCCTCGAGCTCACGGGGGGCGAGTCGGTGGCGAGCCTGGGGCTCACCGGCCGCGAGACCTACGAGATCGAAGGGCTCGCCGCGGGGGTCGAATCCGGCTTCGCGGACGGCCGGATGGTCACGGTGCGCGCGACCCCGGACGAGGGCGAGCCGGTCGAGTTCCGGGCCAAGGTCCGCCTCGACACCCCCCAGGAGGTCGCCTACTACCACCACGGCGGCATCCTCCAGTACGTGCTGCGGCAGCTCCTGGCGGGGTGAACGCCTGAGCGAGTCGCGCTTCCGGCCCGGGCCGCGCCCGGACCGGTCGATCCGCCCGGCAGGCGGCCTCCGTCACTCCTTGCGCAGCCGCTTCTGGCGACCGGCGCGGTAGGCGATGATGTGAACCTTCTCGAGGGTCATCATCCCCTCGTCGACCATCTCGTCCAGGACCGGCAGGAAGGCTTCGATCCGCTCCGGGCGGTCGACGATCTCGATCACCACCGGCAGGTCCTCGGAGAGCCGGAGGATCTTGGCGGAGTGGATGCGGCTGTGGGCCCCGAAACCTTCCAGGCCGCGGAGCACGGTGGCGCCCGCCAGCCCTTCCTCCCGCGCCCGGCGAACGATCGCCTCGGTCAGCGGTTGGTTCCCCCAGCGGTCGCTCTCCCCGATGAAGATGCGGAGAAGTTGCCCTTCGCCTTCGACTTTCATGCCGAGCTCCTTTGCCGTCGTAGCTCCTTATACCAGAGGCCGCCTTGCCCGGTGTCGCTCAGACCGGGTAGACTTCGAAGAGACAGGGCGATGGAGTCCGCCCGGCCCGCCTGAGGACAGGCTGATGACTCCTACTTCCGGCGTCGGTCGGCGTAGGAGACGAGCTTGAGCATCCCCAGGCAGCCCACGGCAGGGCCCAACTCCGAGATCGATTCCGAGATGGAGGCGCCCGCCGTCGAGACGCGTCTCTTCCCTATCCTCCAGAAGATCGAGGCCGAGCTCTCAGGTGCCGATCCGGCGCTCGCGCCGCTTGCCGAGCCTCTCCGGGAGCTCGGAGACCGCCTGCGTGAAGGGCGCTTCCACCTCGCCGTCCTCGGTCAGTTCAAGCGGGGCAAGAGCACGCTGCTCAACGCGCTGCTCGGAGAGGCCGTGCTGCCTTCGGCGGTCGTGCCGCTCACGGCCGTCCCCACGTTCGTACGGTTCGGCGACGAACGTCGAGTCGAGGTGCGCTACCTCCACGGCCGAGCTCCCGACGCCTGGGCGGTCGCCGGCGGCCGGGAGGTCCGAGAGCTCCTCGAGCGCTTCGTCACCGAAGAGGCGAACCCCGAGAACCGCCTCGGCGTGGCCTCGGTGGAGCTCGCTCACCCGGCCGAGATCCTCGCCGGCGGCGTCGTTCTCGTCGACACGCCCGGGATCGGCTCCACCTACCGCCACAACACCGAGGTCGCCCTCAACTTCTTGTCCGAGTGCGACGCGGCGCTCTTCCTGGTCTCGGCGGACCCACCGGTCACCCAGGTCGAGCTCGAGTTCCTGCGCGAGGTGCGGCGTCGAGTGCCCCGCCTCTTCTACCTCATGAACAAGGTGGACTACCTGAGCGGCGACGAGCTCGAGACGGCGCTCGAGTTCCTCCGCCGGACGCTTCGCCAGGCGGGGGTCGAGGAGGAGACGCCGCTCTTTCCCCTCTCGGCCCGCCGGGGCCTCGAAGCACGACGCTCCGGGAACGATGCTCTCTGGGAGGAGAGCGGGCTGGCCGAGGTCGAGGCCCACCTCGTCCGCTTCCTCGCCCGCGACAAGGCCGAGGCTCTCGCCCGGGCGGTCGCCGGCCGCGCCCGGGAGCTCGCCGAGGAGGGGCTGCTCCGGCTGCGCCTCGCGGCGCGTTCTCTCGAGCTCCCGGAGGAGGAGCTCGGCACGCGCCTCGAGCTCCTCTCCGAGCGGCTGGCCGAGGCGCGGCGCCAGAAAGAGATCGCCCGGGATCTCGTCTTGGGGGACCGGCGACGCTTGCTCGCGGGGCTCGAGGAGCAGGCCGCGGCCCTGCGCCGGGAGGGCGCGGACTTCCTCGCCCGCCGTGCGCTTCCGGCGGAAGGCGGAGAGCTCGACGCCCGGGCCGCGGCGGCGGCCCTGGCCGAGGCCATCCCGGGGTTCTTCGAGCGGCGGCTGGGCGAGGTGAGCCGGGCGTTCGAGGAGCGGGTGCGCCAGGTCCTTGAGCCCCACCGGCACCGGGCGGAGGAGCTGATCGAAGGCGTCTTCCGCTCCGCCGCCGACCTCTTCGACGTGCCCTACAGCGCCTCCGGCGAGGACGTCCGGCTGGAGGTGGAGCACGCGCCCTACTGGGTCACCGAGAAGTGGCTCTCCACCTTCCAGCCCATCCCGCCGGGCCTGGTCGATCGCCTGCTCCCCCGGCGCCTGCGCGAGACTCGGCGCCGGCGGCGATTCGCCGAAGAGCTCGAGGCCCTGGTTCGGCGCAACGTGGAGAACCTCCGCTGGGCGACGCTCCAGAACGTCCAGCTCACCTTCGCCCGCTTCGCCTCCCGCCTCGACGAGCGCCTCGAGCTCGCCGTCTCCCTGACCGAGGGCGCCCTGCGCGACACCGCGACGCGGCGGCGGGAGCGGGCCGCGGAGGTCGAGGAGGACCGGGCCGCCCTGGCCGCGGCGATCTCCCGCGTCGAGGCCCTCGTCGAGAGTCTCCCGGCCAGCGGGGGGCCATGACCCGCCCTCCCGGGTCTGCCTGTCGCTCGGCGCTTCCGGAGGCTCCCGGCCACCGGTACCCTGGACGACCCGGATGATCCGGCTCGTGGGCAGGGAGAACGAGGAGGCGCGGGTCGCGGAGGCGCTCGCCGCCGGCCGCAACGTGGTCCTCTCGGGAAAATACGGCAGCGGCCGGACGGCGCTGGTGCGCCACCTCGCCGCGACCTGCGCCGGGCGCTTCCGCTTCGTCTTCTGCGACTTCTCGGCGCCGCCCCGGGAGACCTGGGCCGCCCTGGCGGCGGGGCTGGTGCCGGAGCGGCGGCGCAAGGCCCTCGGCCGGCGGCCCGGCTCCCGGGCCCTCCGAGCCCGCGTCCTCGGGGCGCCGATGACCGACGGGCCGCCGGCGGTGGTGGTCCTGGACGACGTCGGCCGCCTGACCCCGGCTCGCCTCGACGTCGTCCGGCGGCTCACGGTGAGCGACCGCTTCCGCTTCGTCGCCATCGTGGAGGGCCACCTTCCGGCGGCGGAGCGGAAGCATCTGCTCGCGTGCCTTGCGCCCCTCGAGCGCCTCCGCCTGGGGCCCCTGCCTCAAGGCGCCGTGCGCGACTTCCTGGCCCGCGCCGCCGCCGAGCGCGGTCTGGCCTGGAGCCCGGAGAAGGTCGCCGCGATGGCCCGAGGCACCGGGGGGCATCCATTGTCGATGCGCCTGGCTCTGGATCGGATCGCGGATCGGGCTCCGGATCGAGCGCTCGAGCGCCGGGAGGAGCGTCGCGAGGGATGAGTCGCCTCAATCCCGCCCAGCGCAACTCGGTGCTCGCCTCGGCGCGGCACCTGGACGACCTCCTGGCCGAGGCCCTCCGGATCCTCCGCGAGTCCGGCGGCGAGGCCCCGTTCTCCCGCCACGTTCCCGACGCCGCGCCGGTCCAGGCCCGCGTCATCGAGGACTCGATCCAGCGGTTCCGAAGCGTCCTCCTGCGGGCCCTCGACGAGTGCGGGGTCGAGCGCCCGGCGCCTCGGACGAGCGCGCTCCACGCGGCGCGGGTCGACCTGCTCTACGCCGAGGTGGCCCTGGAGGATCTGCGCCCGACGAGGCTCCGCGGTTACGGGGAGGTGGCGCCGGCGGCGGCGGCCGAGCTCGAGGGCCTCGTCGCGGAGCTCCGGGCGCTTCTGCGCCAGATGTCGGAGCTCCTGGGCGAGGGCCCGGGCGGCGACCTGGCGGGCCGCCTCGACCGCCTGTCGGACGACGGCCTCGTGCTCTCCAGGGTGCGCCAGATCGAGCGGATCATCACCGAGCGGGGCCTGGTCGAGCTGCGCCCCGCCCTCGCCCGCCTGGTCGATCGGCTCGAGGCCCCGTCGCTCGAGATCGGGGTCTTCGGCCGGGTGAGCTCGGGCAAGTCCTCGCTCCTCAACCGGTTCCTCGGCCGGGAGCTCCTGCCGGTGGGCGTGACGCCGGTGACCGCCCTGCCGGTGCGGATCGCTTACGGCGAGGAGCCTCGCCTGGAGGTCACCGGGGTCGACGGCAAGGTGACCGTCGAGCCCCTCGAGCGCCTCGCCGCCTACGCCACCGAGAAGGAGAACCCGGGCAACGCCAAGCGGGTCGCCCGCCTCGCCGTGGCCGTCCCGTCGCCCCGCCTGGGCGAGGGCGTGACCCTGGTCGACACGCCCGGCGTCGGCTCCCTGGCGACGGAGGGGGCGGAGGAGACCCGGGCCTACCTGCCCCGCTGCGACCTCGGGGTGGTGCTGGTGGACGCGGGCTCCACCCTGACCCCGGAGGACCTGGCGGTGGCGCAGGCGCTCCTGGCGGCGGGCGCCCGCACGCAGGTGCTCCTGAGCAAGGCCGACGCCCTCTCCCCGGCCGACCGGGAGGAGATGACCCGCTACGTCGCCCGCCACCTCCGCGAGGAGCTGGGCGCCGAGGTCGAGGTCCACCCGGTGAGCGTGGTGGGCCCGGAGGCGGCCCTCGCCGACGCGTGGTTCGAGGAGAGCCTCGCGCCGCTCCTGGCGCGGCACCGCGAGCTCACCACCGCCTCCCTGGCGGCGAAGATCGAGGCCCTGGCCCGCGCGGCCGCGCGCGCCCTCCGCGCCCGGCTCCTCGAGGGGGGCCAGGGCGGTCCATCCGGCGGGGCGGCGCCGGCCGGGGGGGCCGACGCGCCCTTCGCCGCGGCGCACCGCGAGGCCCTCCGGCGCCTCGACGCGGCGCGCTGGGA
>CAZIIB010000310.1:0-3415 GCA_964539125.1 uncultured Thermoanaerobaculia bacterium
CAGTCGCCTGCCCTGGAACTCCGTTCGCTCGAAGAGGAATGCGAGCGGCACGCCCACCGCCGCCGAGAGGCCGACCGAGGCCAGGGAGATCCACAGGCTCCGCCACAGGGCCCGCCACTCGTCCGGCCGGTGGGCGAAGGCCGCGAAGCCGGCGAGGGTCCAGCCGTGACGATCGCGGAGCGCTTCGGCCAGGGTGATGAGGAGCGGGTAGCCCACCAACCAGGCGAGAACCAGGATCAGGAGCAGCGCGAGGGCCAGCGCCGCGGCGGGGACCCGCCCGAGGCCGAGGCGCCGCAGGCCGCCGCCGGCCGGCCGCGGGCTCACGGCGTCTCCTTCGGCGAGGTCGCGCCCTTCCCGGCCCCGGAGGGTCCGCCGTGGGCGGCCGCGAAGGCCCGCGGCGGCGGACCGTCGGAAGCCGGCAGAAGGAGGACTCGATCCCCCTCTTCGGCCACCGGCCGCCCGCCGGCATCGCGTACGAGCACCTCGACCTCGGAAGCTCCTTCCTCCCCGTCGAGAACCACCCGATAGAAGGAGAGAAAGCCGCCGTAGCGCCGTCCCGCCACCCGCCCGCCGAGGCCGGGGCCGCCGCCGCTCCCGGCGCTCAGGCGGAGCGACTCCGGGCGGATCACCAGATCGACCGCTCCGCCGGCCTCGATCCCGGGGGCGGCGAGGGCCGGCCAGGCCGAGTCGCCGGCCGTCAGGCGCACCCGGCAGGAGCCTCCGGGCCCGACCTCCTCGACCACGCCCGCCAGGACCGAGCTCCGGCCGATGAACGTGGCGACGAACCGGTTCACCGGAGCGAGATAGAGCTCCTCCGGGGAACCGACCTGCTGGAGGCGGCCGGTCCAGAGCACCGCCACGCGGTCGCCGAGGTCGAACGCCTCCTCCTGCTCGTGGGTCACCAGGACGGTGGTGATCCCGACCCGGCGGATCGCCCGCAGGAGCCCGCGGCGGGTCCGCTCCCGGAGCGCCGGATCGAGGTTGGAGAGGGGCTCGTCCAGGAGGAGCAACCGGGGGCGCGGAGCCAGCGCCCGGGCGAGCGCCACCCGCTGCTGCTGGCCGCCCGAGAGCTCGCCGATCCGGCGGTCCTCGAAGCCCGAGAGATCGACCAGCGCCAGGACCTGCTCGACCCGTCGGGCGATCTCGTCGCGCTTGGCGCCGGCGGCCTCGAGGCCGAAGGCCACGTTGCCCGCCACGCTCAGATGGGGAAACAGGGCGTAGTGCTGGAAGACCATGCCGAAGCCCCGCTCGGCCGGGCCGAGGCGGCCCACCTCCCGCCCGGCGACGGTGATCGTGCCCTCCCCGGCGCTCTCGAAGCCGGCGAGCACCCGGAGGAACGTGGTCTTGCCGCTCCCCGAGGGCCCGAGAAGGGCCAGCACCTCCCCCTCCTCGACCGACAGGGTCACCCGGTCGAGAACGGTCAGGTCGCCGAAGCGCTTCGACAGCCGGTCGATCTCGAGGAAGGAGCTCAAGGGAGGTCCGGAGCTCCTAGCTCGCGCCCTGGCCGCGGATCGTCCGGTCCCAGGTGGTCATCCAGTCGGGTCCCCGCTCTTCGATGAGCTTCCAGTCGACCTGGGCGCTCACCATGCGGTCGAGCACGTCCCGAGCCCAGGCCGGCAGGTCGGCGCGCGAGAGGTCGGTGCGAGCCGGCAGGCGGAACGCCTGGTCGGCCGCCAGGCGCTGGGCCTCGGGAGAGCCCACCCAGTCGATGAAGGCCTTGGCCGCGGCGGGATGCCGGGCGCCGGCCACCAGGCCGATCGAGTCGTCGATCACCGGCGTGCCGCTCGCCGGGAAATTGAAGCCCAGGGGCTTGTCGCGCTTCTGCTGCCACAGGATGTCGGTCAGGTCCCAGACGGTGACCAGCCCCTCCTGGCGGGTGAGCTCCTCGATCATCAGAGCCGGGTTGAGCACGTACTCCTTGGTCTGGGCGTCGAGGCGGCGGAGCCACTCGAAGCCGCGCTCGGGCGAGCCGGTCTCGTCCACCGAGCGCGCCAGGATCATGCCGAAGACGGTGCGCATGGTGCCGCTCGCCAGCGGATCGCGGATCAGGATCTGACCGCGCCAGCGGGGGTCGAGGAGGTCGTCCCAGTCCTTCGGAGCCTCCGCCGCCGAGACGGCGGCGGTGTTGTAGACCAGCACCGGCATGGAGCGGTAGGCGCCGAAGTAGAGGTTCTGCGGGTTCCGGCTGTCCTCGGGTACGGCGTCGGCCCAGGCCGGCCGGTAGGGCTGGAGGAGACCCTCTTGAGCGCCCCGGCCGAAGATCGTGTCCGGTCCGCCGAACCAGACGTCCGCCTGGGGGTTCGCCCTCTCGGAGCGGATGCGGTCGAACACCTCCTGCGAGCCCATGTCGAGCCAGCGCACGTCGATCGTCGGATGGCTCGCCTCGTAGGTCGTCTCGACGAGCGAAAGGAGGTCCCGGCCGTGGGGCGAGTAAAGGACCACGGGCGTGCGCGAGTCGCCACAGGCGACGAGCGCCGCGGCGGCCAGGAGGAGGACGGCGAGCAAGGGGAGTCGTGACGTCATGGGGAAAGGGGGAACGGGCCGGGCCGAGCCGAGCCGGGTCAAGCCGGGTTGAGCCGAGTCGGGCCGGACCGGCGAGGAAGTCTACCCTACCGCCGGTCGGGGGCTTCGGCCGGGCCCTTCGGTGTCCACGCGACGGGTGGCCGGGGCGGCGGCAGCTCGGCACCCGGGCGCCGGCGGTAGATCATCGCCGCTTCCTCATCCCGGGGATCGGCGATCCGGGCCACGGGGTAGTAGGCGGTCTTGAACCAGGGGTAGTTGACGATGCCGCGAAGCGGTCCCTGAGGGTGGAGGAGGAAGAACTCCGGCGGATCGAGGAGGAAGGCGCCGGCCGCGTCATGGACCGCGAGATAGGGGAGAGCCCGCGGCGTGACCAGGCCCATCAGGTCGTCGACCGGACGGCGGCTCCAGTACGCCAGGTTGCCGATCTCCCCGAAGCCGATCCGGTCCTCGGGGAGCGAATGCCTCCGGATCCACAAGCCGGCGCGGCGGTAGGCGTCGAAGCGGCCCCCGTTGACCGGTTTCCGGAGGACGCTCACGCTGGCCGCGACCTCCGAGCCCAGGGGGGCGGCCAGGATCGCCGCGGCGAGGACGACCGCCAGCGCCGGCTCCAGGTGCCGGCCCCAGCCGGGCCAGGCGGCGCGGACGGCCGCCCCGAAACCCCGCCCGACGCCGGCCGCCAGGGCGACCAGGCCGTAGAGCAGGACCACGAAGACCGGTACCGCGTACCAGTGGTAGAAGATCACCCGCAGAAGAGGATAGGCGACCGCGATCCCGGCGGCGTAGAGGACCAGGGTTCGCGTAGCCCGTCCGCCGCGGACGAAGAGCGGCCACTGGCCGGCGACGCCGAGCGCCACAAGGAGGAGCCACAGCTTCCCCATGTGGTAGTCGAAGA
>CAZIIB010000310.1:3425-5221 GCA_964539125.1 uncultured Thermoanaerobaculia bacterium
GCCCGGTGTCGCTCGCCGGATTCAGCGCCCCGGCGATCCGCTTGGCGACCAGCGTGTTGGGCACCGGGCTGCCGAAGTAGAGCCAGGCCCCGGCGACACCCAGGAGGATCACCCCCAGGGCGACCCATCCCCAGCGCCACGGGGGGCGGCGCCGCTCCAGCCAGAGGAGCAGACCGAGGGCTGCGACTCCCAGGACGGCGTCGGGCCGGAACCAGACCGCCAGGCCGGCGAGCACCCCGGCGGTGGCCGGCCGGCGGGCGGCGAGCACCGCCGAGCCCGCGAGCAGGGCGAGCACCATGGAAGAGGCCGAGCCGACAGCGAGCCAGATCGCGGTGCACGAGACCACCACGGTGCCCGCCAGGGCGACCTCCAGACGGGCGGCCCGGCCCGAGGCGTCCCACCAGAGAAGGAGGGCCAACGAGACGAGGCCGAGGCCGAAGACCGCCTTGCCGAGGACATGTACCGGCACCCGGGTCAGCACGCCGAGCAAGGCCAGGAGGAGACCGAGCCCCGGGTTGGTGAGTCCGAAGACCCGCTCCCCGGGGTTGAACACGAAGCCGTGCCCGTGGGCCAGGTTCCAGGCGTACCGGAAGGTGATGAACATGTCGTCCGGCACGCGGACGCCGGCCCGCACCACCGCCACGACGAGACCGGTCCAGAGCAGCCCGAGGGCCGCCACCGGCCACCCGGGCAGCCACCTGCGCAGACGGTCTCCCCACCCCATGCCGGAAGACTCTACGGGAGTGGGTCGCCCCTCACAAGGTCTCGAGCCGCGCGGTGCGAGCACGGGCCGCCACCCTCTCTCACTGGTAAGATCCCCCGCCATGGCCGCAGCCACCGATGAGGAACCTCGGAGGCGGCGCCTCGCCTCTCCCCTCGCCGTCGGGCTCGTCTCCCTCGTCCTGGCCGTCGCCCTTCTCGCCGGATGCGCCGTCGGCGAGGCTCCCCCGGCGGTTCCCGACCTCGCGCTGGTTCCCCGGCTCGAGCCGCACGCGACCGGGCGCGGACGCGGCTGCCTCGGAGCGGATGGCGAGCCGATCCCGGCCCGGCCCCGCCGGATCGAGGTCGCGGAGAGCTCGCGCCAGTCGGTGGTGACCTGCGCCGGCCGCTCCTTCCGGGCTTCGATCGAGCTCCCTCCCGGAGCCGTCCTCGAGCTCTCCCTGGCGCTCGCCGAGGCGGACCCGGCCGGGGAGGCTCCGACGCCGGCCGACGCCACGGTCGAGCTGGTCGCGAACGGACAAAGCCGACGGCTCTTCTCCGCGCAGGTCCAAGAGGGAGACGGCTGGACCGACCACCGGATCGAGACCGGCGACCGGGCAGCACGGACGGCCGGAGGAACGGAGACGGTGGAGCTCGTCCTCGAGAGCACCGGCCCGCGGCCGGTCGCCTGGTCGGAGCTCTACCTGACCGGGAACCGGGAAGGCGAGGGCGATGCGGGCTCGGGAAGGCGGCCGAACCTGGTGCTGGTCTCCCTCGACACCCTGCGGGCCGACCACCTCGACCTCTACGGCTACCACCGTGCCACCAGCCCGGAGCTCGACCGGTTGGCCGCCGACTCGCTGGTCTTCGACCACGCGCTCTCGACTTCCACCTGGACCCTGCCCTCGACCGCCAGCATGCTGAGCGGACTCCTTCCCAGCCAGCACGGCGCGACGAGCACGGCGACCCGTCTGTCGCGGCGGGTGCTGACCCTTGCCGAACGCCTGGCGGCGGCCGGGTACCGGACGGCGGCCTTTACCGACGGCGGGTTCTTGAGTCCGCGCTGGGGCTTCGCCCAGGGGTTCGGGCGCTACGAC
>CAZIIB010000311.1:0-5210 GCA_964539125.1 uncultured Thermoanaerobaculia bacterium
TCGTCCATGCGCAGCAGGAGCGCCTGGGCCTCGGGGTCGCCGAGCCGCACGTTGTACTCGAGGACCCGGGGGCCGTCGGCGGTCAGGATGAGCCCGGCGTAGAGGACGCCGGTGAACGGCCGGTTCTCCGCCGCCATGCCTTCGATCGTCGGGCGGATCACCTGCTCGACGAGCTCCGCGGCGAGAGTGGAGTCCACCAGTCCCGAGGGCGAGTGAGCGCCCATGCCTCCGGTGTTGGGGCCGGTGTCGCCGTCGCCGATCCGCTTGTAGTCCTTGGAGGTGGCCAGCGGTTGCACCCGCGCACCGTCGGCGAGCGCCATGAACGAGACCTCCTCTCCGTCGAGGTGCTCCTCGACCAGCACGCGATCGCCGCTGGCCCCGAACCGGCGCTCTTCGAAGAACACCTCGACGGCCTCGTCGAGCTCGCGCCCGGTCGTGGGGATGATCACCCCCTTGCCCGCCGCCAGGCCGTCCGCCTTCAAGACCAACGGCAGGCCGAAGCTCCGGGCCACCTTGCGCGCTCCGGCGGCGTCGTGGACCACCTCGGCACGCGCGGTCGGGATGCCGTGGCGGACCATGAACTCCTTGGCGAAGACCTTGCTCCCCTCGAGCTCGGCCGCCGCGCGCGTGGGGCCGAAGACTCTGAGGCCCCGGCGGGCGAGCTCGTCGGCGAGACCCAGGGTGAGCGGCAGCTCGGGGCCGACCACGGTGAGGTCGATCCTGAGGTCGGCGGCAAAGCTCGCCAGGTCCTGGAGCTGGTCGACCCCGGCGGCCACCGTGTGGGCGACCTCGGCGATGCCCGGGTTGCCCGGGGCGCAGTAGAGCTCGTCGATCTCGGGGCTCTGGGAGAGCTTCCAGCAGAGGGCGTGCTCACGGCCGCCGGAGCCAACCACCAGGACTCTCATGGAACCATCCTCGCGTGCTCTCGTTTCCCCCACCCACGCTCAGCGGAGTCGGCTGCATCTACCCGCCCGGCTACTCCAGAACGATGGATCCGCCGGGTCCCCCCCGCAGCCCCTCGCTCCCCTTCCCAGCGGGCACCGCGACGCGAAGCGCTGTGGTCCGGGGGGAAGGGGACGCCCCCGACCCTTCTTCTTCGTTGGGTCCTCGTCATTTTCATGGGTCCTCCACCCTTCCTCACGCTCTCAAGGAGCTTCGTCGAGCGCGGCAGCCTCGACCGCGGTGATCGCCATCGCGTCGAGGATGTCTTCGACCGAGCAGCCGCGCGACAGGTCGTTGATCGGCCGCGCCAGGCCCTGGAGCACCGGTCCCACGGCCCGCCCTCCCGCCAGTCTCTCGGTCAGCTTGTAGGCGATGTTGCCGGCGTCGAGATCCGGGAAGATCAGCACGTTGGCATGCCCGGCGACGGGGCTCCCCGGCGCCTTGCGCCGGGCGATCGCCTCGACCAGGGCGGCGTCGGCCTGGAGCTCGCCGTCGAAGGCGAAGTCGACGCCTCGGCGCTCGAGCTCGTCCACCGCCGCGCGGACCTTCGCAACCCGCGGGTGCTCGGCGCTCCCGCGAGTCGAAAAAGAGAGCAGGGCGACGCGCGGCTCCTCCCCCAGCAGGGTCCGACAGCTCGCAGCCGCGGCCTCCGCGATGTCGGCGAGCTGGAAGGGGTTGGGATCTGGCATGACGGCGCAGTCGCTGTAGATCAGGTTCCGGTCGGCCAGGACCATCACGAAACAGGACGACACCACCTTGAGACCCGGCCGCGGGCCCACCGCCCGGAGCGCCGCCCGCAGCACCTCGGCCGTGGTGGCCACCGCTCCCATCACCGACCCCGCCGAGAGGCCCGTGGCCACGCGCAGCGCAGCGTAGTACAAGGGCTCGCGGGCCAGGGCCTCGGGCTCACCGGGCGCCACGCCCGGCCGCCCGGCCAGCCGTGCCGCGAGCCGAGCGGCGAGCTCCGGGAGGGCCGGATCCTCCCGCGGGTCGAGAACCGGCACGGTGACCGAGACCTCGGCTTCGGCCGCCGCCGCGGCCACCTCGGCGACCTCGCCCACCAGGGCGGGGCGGCAGATGCCTTCTGCGGCGGCCCGTTCGGCCGCGGCCACCACCCGGGGGTCGGAGCCCTCGGCGAGCACCACGTCCACGGGCGCGCGGCGGGCGCGCTCTCTCAGGGAAGCGAGTGGATCGGGCACGGTGACGGGCGCCGGGGCAGTTGCGGCAGAGTCTACCAGCGTCGGGCGGCCGCGCCGCCCCCGGGTCTGCGCACTGGCGTGGCCCGCCCTACTGCTGGGCGCCCTCCTGGGCCATCTCGCCGCCGCCGGGCTCGACCGTCGCGCTCTCCATGGCCTGGTCATCGGAGAGGCTGATCACACCGCAGGCCAGGCGAGGACCGGCGTCACCGCTCGGCTGCGAGGTGCAGTCGTCCTGACCCGCGTGGAGGATGACCGCCTTGCCCACGACCGAGGTGTCGCCCGGGGTCACGGTGACCAGGTCGCTCGTCTCGTCGAGGTGGCCGGAGCCGTCCTCGCCGATCTCGATGTTGCCGAAGTCGCCGGCGTGGCGTGGCGTCGTCGGTGGGCAGGCGTGGTCGGTGCCCTCGGGATTGAAGTGGCCGCCGGCGGACTTGAAGTCCGGGGCCGAGCATTCACCGGTCTCGTGCACGTGGAGGCCGTGCTCGCCGGCGCCCTGGACGCCGTGGAGATCGGCGACCATCTCGGTGCCGTCGGCGTGCTGAGTGAACGTGACCGTGCCCAGCTCGGTGCCGTCGGCGGTCTTCAGGGTGGCGGTCGCGACCATCATGTCGCCGGCCGTCGCCTCCTGGGGCGGCTCGACTTCCTGGACCGCCGGCTCCGTCGCCTCCGGCTCGGGCTCCGGCTTGGGTTTGCAGCCGGCCGCGGCCAGCAGCAGGACGGCGCTCGTGAGGATCAACGCTCTTGAGTGGCTCATGACGGGTTCCTCCTTGACAAGGGATCCAAGGGATGAGCCTTTAAGTGTAGCAAGGACCTTGCCAGCGGGGGACTCGAGGGCGTCAGTTCTCGTCGGCGAGGCGCAGCCGCACACCCATCAAGCTACGGTCGTACTGGATCTCGATCGGCGTGGCCGACTCGTCCTCGGCGAGCCAGAGCTCGAGCTGGCCCTTCCAGTGGCGCTCGCCCGGCACGTCGAGGCCGTGGATCACGTAGTGGCGGGCCTTCACCCGACGGCCGCCGGGAAGCCCGCGCGTCTCCTCGCCCGCGGGCTCGACCACCACGGGATAGATCCTGCCGTCGGACCAGATCCGCATCCGCCGCGGCTCGGTGGGCGGCTCGCGACGGATCTGGTAGATGCCGGAGGCGATGTCGATCACCCCGGCCTCGTCGATCTCGGCGCTCTCCGAGCTCGTCTTTCCGCGCCAGAGATAGGAGCTCCAGGCCCTCACCGTGCGCCCGACGCGCG
The DNA here is from genome assembly GCA_964539125.1 of uncultured Thermoanaerobaculia bacterium. Classification (GTDB taxonomy): domain Bacteria; phylum Acidobacteriota; class Thermoanaerobaculia; order Multivoradales; family DATKCC01; genus CAVUBL01. Next base: position 3,385 of record CAZIIB010000311.1, read on the forward strand.
GATCGATCTCCGCCCCGTAGCGCCAGAACTCCCCCTCGGCGCTGCGCTTGGAGGTGATGAGCAGCTCGCTCGTCAGATTGCCGTTGGGCCGCTCTTCGTAGGTGAGGCGCCCGGTGCCCTGGCCCGGAATCAGGATGCCGCCGAGCAGTGAAGCGAGCTTTCGGAGCTCCCAGTGGTAGATGAAGGTCTGCGACCCGAAGGGTTCGCCGGCGGCGTGTGCGGCGGGCGCCAGCGACAGTGCCGCAGCGAAGATCACCGCGGCACTCGCTCTTCTCCAGCGCTTCATGGGCACTGCGCTATAACCCGCGGGGAGGGTCGATGCTTCCGCCTCTATTCGACCGTCACGCTCTTGGCCAGGTTGCGGGGCTGGTCCACGTCCGCGCCCCGCCGCACGCCCACGAAATAGGCCAGGAGCTGGAGCGGGATCACGTTGACCACCGGCTGGAGCCAGCGCGACACCCGTGGCACCCGGATCACCTCGTCGGCGAGGCCTTCGAAGTCGTCCGGGTCGTGGTCGGTGACGGCCATCACGATGCCGTCGCGAGCCTTGACCTCCTGGAGGTTGCTCCTCACCTTGTCGAACAGCGCGCCCTCTCCGGTGGCGAGCGCCACCACCGGCATCTCCTGGTCGATGAGGGCGATCGGTCCGTGCTTCATCTCGCCGGCGGGATAGCCCTCGGCGTGGATGTAGGAGATCTCCTTGAGCTTCAGGGCCCCTTCGAGGGCGATGGGGTAGTTGATCCCGCGGCCCAGAAACAGGACGTCGTGGAAGCGGTAGTAGCCGCGGGCCAGCTCCTCGATCCGCGCCTCCTCGGCGAGGGCCAGGTCCACCGCCGCGGGGAGCCGCGCGAGGGCTTCGAGGTGCTCCGGCTGGACACCGTTCCCCCGGGCCTGGCGCAGGTGGAGGGCGAGCAGATAGAGGGCGACGAGCTGGGTGGTGAAGGCCTTGGTGGAGGCGACGCCGATCTCCGGGCCGGCGTGGGTGTAGACGGTGCCCTCGCTGATCCGGGTGGCCTGGCTGCCGAGCACGTTCGAGATCGCCACCAGGTGGGCGCCGCGCTCCTGCGCCGCCTCCATGGCCGAGAGCGTGTCCGCCGTCTCGCCCGACTGGGAGATGCCCACCGCCAGCAACCGGGCGTCGGCGATCGGGTCGCGGTAGCGGTACTCCGAGCCGTAGTCGACCTCGGCCGGGATGCGCGCCAGCTCCTCGATGAGGAACTTCCCCACCAGGGCGGCGTGCCAGGAGGTGCCGCAAGCCAACAGCTGGACCCGCTCGAGCCCGCCGAGGGTCTCCTCGTCGAGGCCCAGGCCGTCGAGGTCCACCCGCAGGCTCTCGAAGCTCACGCGGCCGGCGAAGGTGTCCTGGACGGCCTGCGGCTGCTCGTGGATCTCCTTGAGCATGAAGTGCTTGTAGCCGCCCTTTTCGGCCTGGATCGGATCCCAGTCCAGGCGCTGGGGCCGGCGCTCTACGGGGGCGCCGGAGGCGTCCCGGATCTCGATCCCGGCGGGCGTCAGGCGAGCCAGCTCGCCGTTCTCGAGGAAGACGACGGAGCGGGTGTAGGGGAGCAGGGCCGTCGCGTCCGACGCCAGGAACTGCTCGCCGTCGGAGAGGCCGAGCACCAGGGGCGGCCCGTGGCGGGTGGCGACGATCTCGTTGTTGCCGGCGGCGATCACGGCGAAGGCGTAGAGGCCCTCGAGCTCGGCGGCGGCGGCGGCCACGGCGGAGGTCAGGTCGGGCGTCTCCCCGAGGTGGGCCGAGATCAGGTTGGCCACGACCTCGGTGTCGGTCTCGCTCTGGAACTCCCAGCCCGCCTGCTGGAGCCGGC
>CAZIIB010000312.1:0-5189 GCA_964539125.1 uncultured Thermoanaerobaculia bacterium
CGGCCTGCTCGCGACCTCGGCCGGACGGATCCACGTCCAGGAGGAGGCCTCGTTGCTGCCGGTGGCGCTCCTCGATCCGCGGCCGGGCGAACGGGTCCTCGACCTGTGCGCCGCGCCGGGCGGCAAGACCGCTCAGATCGCCGTCGCCTTGGAGAACCGGGGCACGGTGGTGGCCAACGACGTGGACTGGCGGCGCCTGGTCACCATGGGCCGCACCCTCCAGCGACTGGGGATCGCCAACGTCGCTCTCACCGCCTGGGACGGTGCGACCTTCCCCGAGTCGGGCGGTCTCTACGACCGGGTGCTGGCCGACGTCCCCTGCACCTGCGAGGGCACCTCGCGCAAGAACCCCGAGGTCCTCACCTGGGGCGGAGAGGAGCAGCGCGCCCGCACGGTGCGCACGCAACGGGCGATCCTGGCCAAGGCCGTGCGCCTGTGCCGGCCCGGCGGCCGGATCGTCTACTCGACCTGCACCTACGCCCCGGAGGAGAACGAGGCGGTGGTGGACGACGTGCTGCGCTCGGCGGGCCCCGGCGGTCTGCGTCTGGTCGATGCGCGGGCGCTCGGCCTCGCGGAGGGCTTTCGCGCCGCTCCCGGTCTCGCCCGCTGGCAGGGGCGGAGCTTCGATCCGTCCCTGGCGCGGACCCTGCGCGTCTGGCCCCAGGCCCACGACACCGGGGGGTTCTTCGTCGCGGTGCTCGAAAGGCTCGGCTCCGAGGCGAGAGGAGATCGGCCAGCCGAGCTCCATCGCCTGGACGAGGTGGAGCCCGCGCTCCGCGGCGCCTACCTCGCCCACCTGACGGAGAGGTTCGACTTCCCGGAAGGCACGTTCTCCGGCCTCGCCCTGGCCCGCCACGGCCGGGAGAAGCTGGTCGCCGTCCCGCGGGGGTTCGCCGCCCCCGCCCGCCCGGCCCCCCGGGCCGTGGGCCTGCCGCTGCTCTATGCCGACATGCGCAACCCCAAGCTCACGACCGCTGCGGCCATGGCCTTCGGAGCGCGGGCCCGGAGGAACGTGATCGAGCTCGACCGGCCCCGCCTGGACGACTACCTGGTGCGGCGGGACGTGGCGCTGGACGCCGGGAAGCTGGCGGTCTGCACCGGCGACGGCTACGTCCTGGCGCGCCACCGCGGCGCCTGCCTGGGTGTTGCCTGGCTGCGAATCGCCCCGGGCGGCGGCGGCTCGCTCCGCAGCCTCTATCCGAAGCGCTGGTAGGTCAGAGCTCTTTCCACCCGCCGCCTTCGTCGGCCGAGGCGCGGGCGGCGTCGAGGAGGCGCTGGGTGGCGAGGCCGTCGGCGAAGGTCGCCGCGCGCGCCAGGGGCTCGATGCGGTCCTCGGTCAAGAAGGTGCGGAGGGCGCGCCCCAGATGGACCGTTCCCAGGCTCCAGTCGTTGTCCCGCAGACCGTCCGGAAGCTCGGCCCCGGCGGCGGGCGTCAGGTCCTCCTCCGCGGGCGCTCCGAGCTTGCGGCCCAGGAGCCGGCGTCCCTCGTAGCGCAGGGCTCCCTCCGAGCCCGCGATCAAGAGGCGATGGGGCGGCGCCGCGGCGACCGCCGCGCTCAGATGGAGGCAGCCGGGCACTCGGCCCTCGCCGCCGAAGCGCAGGCCGACGAGGGCGTACTCGTCCGCGGTCACCGGCCGCGGGGTGCCGTCGGCGTCGCGACGCTCCGGGACGAAGGTGGCGAGCGCCGCGCGGACGGCGCTCACCGGGCGGCCCAGGAGCCAGGTTAGGAGATCGAGGTAATGGCTCCCCAGAGCGCCCAGGTACCCGCCCCCCTGTGCCCGGTCGGACCACCAGTCCCACCGCTGGGCCGGGTCGAGCCGGCCGCCGCTCAGGTGGCTCGCCTCGACGTGGTAGAGCTCGCCCACGTAGCCGTCGGCGAGCAGGGAGCGCAGGCGCCCGAAGGCCGGCACGAAGCGCAGCTCGTGGTCGATCAGGGCGAGGCGATCCGGGTGAGCGGCGCTCGCCCGGAGCAGGGCCTCGGCCTCGGCGGCGTCGAGGGCGGTGGGCTTCTCGCACAGCACGTGCTTGCCCATCGCCAGGGCGGCCTCGGCGATCGGTAGATGGGTGGCGGGCGGCGTCGTCACGCTGACCAGAGCGATCTCGGGGCGCGCGAGCAGGGCCTCGACCTCGCCGGTGGCGAAGGGGATGCCGTGCTCGGCGGCGACTCGGCGGGCCTTCGCCTCGCCGTGGCCCCAGATCCCGGCCACCCGGAGCCCGGCGGCCCGAAAAGCCGGCACCTGGGTGCGCACGCCCCAGCCGGTGCCCACGATCCCGACGCCCGGCCCCTCGGCGCCCGAGCTCATCGATCCTCCGTCACGCGACCGGCTGCCTCCAGGAGCTCGCGCACCCGGTCGATCGGGATCGCCTCGGCGGTGTGCCCCTGGTCGCCGGTCACCGTCTCGGCCCGGAGCAGGGAGTTGTAGATCGCCTCCTCGACCGCCTCGACGGCGGCCAGGAAGAGAGGGCTCATGGCGTCGTTCGAGAGATCCGCGACCTGCCGGACCGGCTCGTCCGGATGCGCGCTTCGCGGGTTGGCGGTGGAGAACGCGACGACGAAGTCCCCTGAGCCGTTCGACATGAACGAGCCCACCCGCCCCAGGGCGAGGATCGCCCGCCTGGCCAGGCGCTCCAGGTTCCGGCTCGCAAGCGGCGCGTCGGTCGCCAGGACCATCATGCACGAGCCGTCGCCGCGCTCCGCCGGGCCGGGGAGGCCGGCGCGCGCCCCTGCGAGCTGGTCGCGGAAGCTGTAGCGCCCCAGCGCCTCGCCCACCGGCACGCCGTCGATCCGCAGGACGCCGCCGAAGTTCGACTGCACCAGGGCACCCACGGTGTAGCCGCCGAGGCTCGGCGGCAGCCGGCGGGAGGCGGTGCCGATTCCGCCCTTCCATCCCAGGGCCCGGGTGCCGGTGCCCGCCCCCACCGAGCCTTCTTCCACCGGGCCTCCCCGGGCCGTCTCGATGGCCCGCCGCACGTCCTCGGGCTTCACCGGGAAGGCCCGGATGTCGTTCAGGTACCCATCGTTCGTCTCGCCCACCACGGCGTTGACCGAGCGCACCTCCTCGTCGCCCGGTTGCTCGAGGGTCCAGGCGACGACCGCCTGGACCGCCGTACCGACGGCGAGGGTGTTGGTGAGCACGACGGGGGTCTCGATCGTGCCCAGCTCGCGGACCTGAAGGAACCCGGCGGCCTTGCCGAAGCCGTTGCCCACGTAGACCGCCGCCGGGACCTTGTGGCGGAAGAGGTTCCCCGGGTGGGGGAGGATGGCGGTGACCCCGGTGCGCACCGAGTCGCCCTTCACCAGGGTGACCTGGCCCACCCGGACGCCCGCGACGTCGGTGATGGCGTCGAGGGGCCCGGGCGGGAGCACCCCGGGCGCGACGCCCAGGTCCCGGATGCGGGGGCGCCCCGGCGGCGCGGAGGCCGGTGCGCCGGCGGGCGGCGGCTGCGCCGGAGCCGCGGTCGCCGCAAGGGCGAGGCAGACCAGGAGCGGGAGGAGCCTGGAGGCCGGATGGGGGAGGCGGGGACGCATCCGGGAAAGAGTATCGAACCTACAATCGACAACGGGAGGATCCCGGTGGAGCGACCATCACGGAGAGAGCGAGAGGGCGGCGAGCGAAGCGCCCGGGCCCTCTGGACTCCGCCCCTGGCACTCTCGATCCTGCTGGTGGCGGCGGCCCCCTTCGTGAGCGAGCTTCGCAAGGCGCTCGCGGAGCGGCTGGGTAGGGACTTCCTCTACGTTCTCACCGCCACCCTGGTCGTGGCGACGGTGGTGATCCTCTCCGTGGCGTTGCGCCGGGCCTTGCGCCGGGACGGCTGGCGCTACCGGCTCGGATCCCGGCTCTCCGCCCTCGCTCTGGCGGTCGCGCTGGTCGCCCTCGAGGTGACCTACTGGACCACGGGCGACCGCAGCGCGGACGCGGTCGAGCGGGTCCACCTGCTGGAGTACGCCCTCCTGGCGGTTCTCTACCAGCGGGCCCTCGGGGCGCGGTTCGCAGGCCTCGGGCGCTGGGTTCTGAGCCTGGAGGCGGTGGCCTTCGTCGGCCTCGCCGACGAGACGGTGCAGTGGCTCACGCCGGTGCGGGTGGGTGACGGCCGCGACCTTCTCCTGAACGTCTACGCCGGCCTGATCGGCGTGGTCCTGGCGTGGGCGCTCGCCCCGGCGGACGCCCGGCCGACACCGGGCTGGCGTTGGGGCCCGGGGACCGGACGAAGGTCGGGCCCGCGCCTCGCCGCCCTGGCGGGGGCGGTTCTGGTGGTCGCCGCCGGCACGTTCTTCGACGCCGTCCACCTGGGCCACGAGATCGACGATCCGGTGCTCGGGACCTTCCGTTCTTCCTTCTCCCCGGCGGGCCTCGCCCGGGCCGGCCGGGAGCGGACCGCGCGCTGGGCGGTCCGCTCTCCCGAGCCGCTCCGGCCCCTCGCGGTGGAGGACGACTTTCTCACCGAGGCCGGCTGGCACGCCCAGGTGCGCAACGCCGCCGTCGACCGCGGCGACCTCGTCCAGGCCTGGCGCGAGAACCGGATCCTCGAGCGGTGGTACCGACCCTTCCTCGAGCTGCCCCGCCGGCGCTGGCCGGCGGCCCAGAGGGCATGGACCGAGTCGAGGCTCGAGGCCGAGCACCCCCGGGCCCTGGGCCCGAGCCCCGGCTACCGGAGCCCGGCCCTGGCCGGCCGGATCGTCGTGGCGCCGCCCCGGCCGCTCCTCTGGCTGGGGATCGCGGCGGCTGCCGCCTGGCTTCTCGCGTTGGGAGTAAAATGCGCTCCGGCGGCACCGGCGCCGCCGGGAAATCCACCACGGGGCACTGCATGAACGACGTGCCGACGGGCGCCTTGCGGGCGCGATGCGAAGACGAGGTCCTGGAGCTCCACCGCTTCTTCGGCGAGTGGTACCGGGGCGAGCACGACGCGGGGGGCGAGGAGTTCGCCCGGGTGAGCGACGTGCTCGCCGAGGGCTTCCACGTCGTCTCTCCGGAAGGCGTGATGACAGCCCGCGGCGACATCCTCGGCCAGATCCGCTCCGTCCACGGCACCAAAGGCGACGGGTTCGACATCCGGATCGAGAACTGCACCTTCCGGGTCGGCGGCCGGGGGCTCGGGGTCGTGACCTACGAGGAGTGGCACGACGAGGGCGGCACGAGCCGCGGGCGCCTCTCGACCGCCGTATTCCAGGACCGCGCCGACGCCCCCAA
>CAZIIB010000313.1:0-5189 GCA_964539125.1 uncultured Thermoanaerobaculia bacterium
ACTACAACCTGACCTTCAGCTCCTTCGAGTTCGCCTACGTCTACACCCACCCGGCACGGGTCTTCGTCGGCCTCCTGACCGACGACGCTCCGCCCCTCTTCCTGCCCCAGAGCGACGAGGAGAAGCCGGCGGAGAAGGCGGAGACCGCGAGCTCGGAAGCCGCCAAGGGCGGAAAGAAGGCCGCCAAGGCCAAGGGAACGTCGAGCAAGACGCTGAAGGCGGCCGAGGAGAAAGGCGGCCCGGTGCGGGTCGAGGTCGAGCCCGCGGGCTTCGAGACCCGGGTTCGCGCCCTGCCCGGCGGCCCGGACACCTACCACAACCTGGCCGCCGTCGACTCGGGAGTCCTCTACCTCCAGGGCATGGGAGGCGAGACCAAGCTCCAGCTCTTCGATCTGGAGGCGCGCGAAGCCAAGACGGTCCTCGAAGGGGCGATCCAGGGCTTCGAGGTCGCCGCCGGCGGCAAGAAGCTCCTCTACTACTCGCCGGGCCCGAACGGTTCGACCTGGGGAATCGCCGAGGCCAAGCCGGGGCAGAAGGCCGGCGACGGCAAGCTCGACCTCTCCGAGCTCACCATGCGGATCGATCCGGGCGCCGAGTGGCACCAGGAGTTCGTCGACGCCTGGCGGATCCTGCGCGACGGGTACTACGACCCGAAGATGAACGGCCTCGACTGGCAGGCGATCCGCGCCAAGTACGAGCCGCTGGTCGACCACGTGGCCCACCGGAGCGACCTGGATTTCATCTTCGGCGAGATGGGCGGCGAGCTCTCCTCGGGCCACGTCTACGTGCAGCCGTCGGACGACTGGCAGATCAAGCGCCGCGAGGGGGGGCTGCTGGGCGCCGAGATCGCCGCCGACCCCTCCGGCTACTTCAAGGTCACGAAGATCTTCCCGGGCCAGAACTGGCAGGAGGACTACCGCTCGCCGCTCACCGAGCCGGGCGTCCACGTCCAAGTGGGCGACCTGATCCTGGCGGTCGACGGGGTGTCGACCCGGACGGTGAAGAACTTCTACCAGCTCCTCGAGGACGAGGCGGACCAGGTGGTCACCCTGAAGGTGGCTTCCGACGCCTCCGGCAAGGACGCCCACGACGAGCGGGTGCGCACCGTCGCCCACGAGACCAACCTGCGCTACCTCGACGCGGTCGCCGCCAAGCGGCGCTACGTCGAGAAGGCCTCGGGGGGCCGGATCGGCTACATCCACCTGGAGAACACGGCCTTCGAGGGGACCCGCGAGCTCTACCAGGGCTTCTACGCCCAGGCCACCAAGGACGCCCTGATCCTCGACGACCGCTACAACGGCGGCGGCTTCATCCCGTTCGGCATGATCGAGCTCCTGGAACGGCCGCTCCTGTCCTACTGGGCGCGGCGCAACGTCGAGCCGTTCACCACCACCGGATTCGTCCACCGCGGGCCCAAGGCGGTGCTGATCAACGGCTACGCCGGATCGGGCGGCGACGCCTTCCCCTACTACTTCCGCGAGCAGGGGCTCGGCCCGCTGATCGGCACCACCACCTGGGGCGGCCTGATCGGCCTCTCAGGGGGGCCGAGCCTGGCCGACGGCGGCAGCATCACGGCGCCCTCGTTCCGCTTCGTCACGCCGTCCGGCGTGTGGGCCGTGGAGGGCGTCGGGGTCAAGCCGGACCTCCAGGTGGTCGACCGTCCGGACCTCGAGGCGAAGGGCATCGACCCGACCCTCGACAAGGCGATCGAGGTCCTGAAGACCAAGCTCGAGGAGAACCCCCCCCAGCCGCTGGCGGTGCCGACGCCGCCCGCGACGGCGCCCAAACCGCCGGAGCGGTGACCCGGCCTTCGGAGCTCTGAGAGCGCATGCCGACCGACCGAGACGGGCCGCCGCTCTGGCGGCTCGTCCTCGCCTTCGCCCTGGTCTACCTGATCTGGGGGTCGACCTACCTGGCGATTCGGTTCGCGATCGAGACGGTCCCGCCGCTGCTCATGGCGGGGCTGCGCTACGTGATCGCCGGCGGCGTCCTCTACGTCTGGGCGCGGCTGCGCGGCGAGCCCAATCCGCGGGCCAGGGAGCTTTTGCCGGTGGCGGTGATCGGAGCTGCCCTGTTTCTCGGGGGCAACGGCGGAGTGGTGACCGCCGAGCAGTGGGTGCCCTCCGGCGTCACCGCCCTGATGGTCGCCATCGAGCCATTCTGGGTGATCGTCTTGAACTGGCTCCGGCCGCGCGGCGAGAGACCCACCGGGCGAATCGTCCTGGGTCTCGCCCTGGGCTTCGCCGGCGTGTTCTTCCTGGTCTCACCGTTTCGCGCCGGGGTGGGCGTGGAGCTGCGGGGGGCTCTCGTGCTGCTCGGCGCCACCCTGTGCTGGGGCGCCGGCTCGCTCTACAGCCGGACCGCCCGGCTGCCGGCGACCGCCGCCATGTCCACCGCCTGCCAGATGCTCGCCGGCGGCGCCCTGCTGGTGGTCGCCGGGAGCGCCGCCGGTCAGTGGTCGCGCCTCGACCTGGCGGCGGTCTCCACCAAGTCGATGCTCGCCATCGCCTACCTGATCGTCTTCGGCGCCCTCGTCGCCTTCTCGGCCTACGCCTGGCTCCTGCGGGTGGCCCACCCGGCGGCGGTCTCGACCTACGCCTTCGTCAACCCCCTGGTGGCCGTCTTCCTCGGCTGGCTCTTCGCCGGCGAGGAGGTCACCCCCACCACCTTCTGGGCCGGCGGTCTGATCCTCCTGGGCGTGGTGCTGATCACCGCCGCCCGCGCCCGGGGAATGACCCGCCTGAGACGCCGCCCGACTACTACGTAGACAGATACATCCGTAGCGGTTATAATCGCGGTGAGCCCGAGCGTCCGGGCTGGAGGAGACCGCGAGCATGACCCCGACGCCTCAGCGAACCGATCCCCCAACGGGTCCCGACGTCCAGCGGCACCTGCCGCTGACCCCCGCGGTGTTCCACGTGCTCCTGGCCCTGGCGGACGAGGAGCGCCACGGCTACGCCATCATGAAGGAGGTCGAGGGGCGCACCGGCGGTCGGGTGCGGATGGGGCCGGGCACCCTCTACGGAACGATCAAGCGGCTGCTCCGCGCCCGCCTGATCGAGGAGCTCGACGAACGGCCCGACCCGGCCATCGACGACGAGCGCCGCCGCTACTACCGCCTGACCGGCCTGGGCCGCGTCGTGGCCGCCGCCGAGGCCGAGCGCCTGGAAGGGCTGGTCGCCGACGCCCGGGGCAAGCACCTGCTGCCGAGGGAGGCGCCGGCATGACCCCGCGCGAGCCGCTCTCCGAACGGATCTACCGGCGCCTGGTGCGCTGCCTGCCCCTGGACTTCCGGGTCGATCACCAGGAGGAGATGGAGCAGTTCTTCCGCCTCGAGCGCCGGCGGGCGGCGCGCGGCGGCGGCCCGAGGCTCCTCGGTCTCTGGCTCCGCGCCCTGGCGGACCTGGCACGCGGGGCGGTGCGCGAGCACGCCGACGCTCTGGTCCAGGACGCCCGCCTGACCGCGCGCTCGGCCGTCCGGCGGCCGGGCCTCACCCTCGCCGTCGTCGCCACCCTGGCCCTGGCGCTGGGCGCCAACGCCGCCATGTTCGGGGTGGTCCACACGGTCCTCTTCCGGCCCTTGCCGTTCGCCGACGAAGGGCGGCTGGTGCGCCTGATCGACGTCCGGACACTGCCCGACGGCAGCCGCAGCGAGGTGAGCTTCTCGCGCCAGAACGTCGACGCGGTGGCGCGGCAGGCGGCCACCATCACCTCGGTCACCGCCCAGGTGTACCAGGGCCCGGCGCTGCGGGTCGGCGGCGGCACCGCCGAGCGGGTCACCGCCATCGGGGTCTCCGGGAGCTGGTTCCGCACGCTCGGTGTCGAGCCGGCGCTCGGCCGGGCCTGGAGCCGGCAGGAGGAGACGGCGGGGCGCGACAGCCACCTCGCGCTGCTCTCGGACGGCCTGTGGCGGCGCCGCTTCGGGGCCGATCCCGGGGTGGTCGGGAGCACCATCACCCTCGACGGCCAGCCGCACACGGTCCTCGGCGTGATGCCCCGGGGGTTCGCCTATCCGTACGGCGCCGAGCTCTGGCGCCTGTGGACCTTCGACCCGGCCGACGGCACCTCCCACAACTTGAACGCCCAGGCGCGCCTGGCGCCCGGGGTGAGCCTCTCCGAGGCCCAGGCGGAGCTCGACCTCGTCTCGCGCCGCCTCGAGCGCGACTTCCCGGAGACCCACCGCGGTTACCGGATCTTCGCCCGGCCGATCCGCCAAGCGCTCCTGGACGGCGAGGAGACGACCGCCCTCTTCCTGTTCATCGCCGTCGCCTTCGTGCTCCTGATCGCCGCGGTCAACGTGGTCGCCCTGCTCCTCGCCCGCACCGTCTCTCGGGGTCGGGAGCTCGCTGTGCGGGCGAGCCTCGGCGCCTCCACCTGGCGGCGCACCCGCCAGCTGGTGACCGAGAACACCCTCCTGGCGCTGGCGGGCGGCGGGCTCGGCTTCGCCCTCGCCGGGCTGCTCCAGCAGCCTCTCCTGAAGCTCGTGCCTCACCGGATCACCGACGTGGTGACCGAGATCCCCCTCGACGGGCCGACGCTCCTCTTCACCCTCGCCGCGTCGGTCGCGGTGGGAGTGGCCATCGGACTGGTGCCGGCGCTCGGCAGCCGGAGCCCCGACCTGCGGAGCGTCCTCCAGGAGGACGGCGACCGCAGCACGGTGCGGGGCCGCCGCCTGCTCGGGGGCCTCGTGGTCGCCGAGGTGGCCCTGTCGGTGATCCTGGTCGTGGGCGCCGCGCTCATGGCGTCGAGCCTCTACCGGCTCTTCCATCGCGACCTCGGCTTCGCGCCGGAGGGGCTCCTCACCGTGGGGATCTCCCTGCCCGAGGACGACTACTCCGCCCCGGTGCCCCGGGACCGCGTGCTCGAAGAGATCGCGTCGCAGGTCGAAGCGCTCCCCGGGGTGAGCCGGGCCGCGGTGATCAACATCTTCCCCTTCACCCAGGGCAACAGCCTGGCGCCCTTCCTCCTCGAAGGCGAGGCGCTCCGCCCCGACCAGGCCCACGTGGCGAGCCACCGGACGATCACCCCCGGCTTCTTCGCGACCGCGGGCATCCCGGTCCTCCGGGGACGGGGGGTGCTCGCGTCCGACCGGCCGGACACCCCCGCCGTCGTGGTGGTGGACCGTCACTTCGCCGAGCGTTATTGGCCGGGCGAGGACCCCATCGGACGGCGCGTGAGGGTGGCGGGCG
>CAZIIB010000314.1:0-5166 GCA_964539125.1 uncultured Thermoanaerobaculia bacterium
CGATCCACAGGACGATCGCCATGCCGGCGTCGATGGGTATCGCCCAGGCGATGTAGGCCAGGCTCCCGGTGAGGCCGACCAGGGCGAAGAAGACGCCGTTGAGCGTCGAGTAGCCGGCGCGTGCGCCCAGCGCCTTCCAGCCCGGGTGCCCGATGTAGATCGTGGTGGGGAAGCACGATCCGAAGGCCGCGGCCACGATCGTGCCCAGGCCGTTGGCGGCCAGCGAGGAGCGCGTCGGGTAGCGGTCGCCGGCCGCCTCGGCCGACTCCAGGTTCTGGAGCGACCCCAGGACGTTGAACAGCCCCATGGGCACGATGATCGAGACGTAGGAGGCCAGGTCTCCGCGGGCGATGGAGGTCCAGAGGTCGCCCAGGGCGAGGAGCGGCGGGAAGACGCCGAGCCCCCCCTTGGGCAGGGGGCCGACGGGGGCGAGGCCGGTCCACCAGGCGAGCAGGGTGCCCAGGGCCACCGCCACGAGCCCTCCGGGGAGCCCGCCGCGGAAGCGCACCCGGCCGAAGTAGGTGAGCAGGATGATGGCCAGCGTGGTGAAGCCGACCAGGGGCCGGGCGTAGGTGCGGAAGAGGAAACCCATGGCGATGAAGGTCAGGGCGATGCCGGCGAGGGTGGAGAGCAGGGCCGCCCGGGGCGTCACCCGGCGCAGGCGCTCGGCGACGAAGGCGCCGCCCAGCTCGATCAGCCCCGAGCCCAGGCAGGCCGCGAGCCCCGCCTGCCAGGCGATCCGCGCCGGGTCGGCGGCGCCCGCCGCCTGGGCGGCCAGCTTGGCCGGCAGCATGACCAGGAAGACGTAGGCGAAGAGCGAGACGGTGTTGATGCCGTACGGCAGGGCGCAGACGTCGCGGCGGCCGGAGGCGCGCGCGAGCTTCAGCGCCTGGCGGGCGTAGAAGAGGTTCCCGACGACGAGCGACAGGGCGGCGGCCGGCAGCACCCGGCCGTAGATCAGCTCGCCGGAGAAGCCCAGGACCGCCCGGCAGAGGGTGTCGATCAACAGGAACTGCACCAGGTTGTCGATGGCGAGCCCGAAGAAGCCATCGACGTCACCGCGGACGAACCAGCGCATGGGCACCCTCCGTGGACGCAGGGCGGTCTCTCGACCACCGTGATGGTGACCGTCATCCTGGGGAAGACGGGGAACGGCCCAACTATAAGCGGAGGCGGGTCAGGAGCAGGTCAGGCCGCAGATCGAGCCCACCTCGCCAACGCACACCGAGCTCCACTGGGTGGTGCAGCAGGAGGCGTCGGCGGCGCAGACCTGCGCCACGCAGGGGTGGCAATCGGCGGAGCTCGGGTGGGTGGCGCCCGCGGCGCAGAGGTTCTGGCCGCAAGTGGAGATCGACAGACTCGCTCCGGCGCCGGTGGAGAAGCCGTCGTAGAGGACCACCGAGACGCCCCCGTAGAGGTGAACCGAGCCACCGGCGGCGAGGGTCAGGTCCGGCCCCGCGTGGAGCCGGCCACAGGCCGCCTCGTCCCCGAAGGCGAGCGTCTGGCTCGCCACGACGACACTCCGGCAGTCAGGGCCTTCGTCGTCCGCCAGGGTTACGCTGGCGGCGTAGGGCGAGCCGATCTCGTAGCCCGGGCTCGAGACGACCTCGAGCGTCACGTCCTCGGCGGGCTCCTCGCTCGTGTCGTCGATGGGAATGACGAGGACGTCGAGCGAGGCCTGGCCGGCGGGGATCGTCACCGGAGAGCCGATCGTCAGGTAGTCGACGCCGTCCGTCGCGCTGCCGCCGACGGACACGGCCACTTCGGCCGCGGACGCCGTGCTGCCGGTGCGGGAGATCCGGAACGCCCCGGGGTCGGAGGGCTCGGCCGCCTGGTCGTCGATCGCGCTCACCGTGATCTCGGGGAGCGTGGGCGCCAGATACTCGGCGACGGAGGGATAGGTGATCCGGAAGGCGCCGTCGATCTCGTTGTAGGTGCTGTAGTCGCAGTCGTCGTACCCGGGCTCGTAGCAGAAACCGTAGAGCTGGCCGACGATCTCGCCGCCCCCCTCGTCGACGATCAGCGGCGCGCCGGAGCTGCCGCCGAGGGTCGAGCCGGCGACCTGGTCCGCGTAGAACAGCCCGGAGAAGGTGCCACAGCTCACCGCCGGAAACTCGGTGTAGGCCGACTTGGAGAACGCCTGGCGCCGGCCGTCGGGGTGGGAGAGCATGTAGAGGATCTCGCCTTCGACGAGCTCGCGCGTCGTCCATCCCAGCAGGTAGTTGGTGCCCGCCGGCAGCCCGCTCAACTGGACCAGGGTGAAGTCGCTCGTCGTGCCGGTGGCGAGCAGGGTCGAGCCCACCACCTGGGGAAGGCTCCCGAGACTGGGTGGCGTGCCGTTGCAGGTCGATGGGTAGTCGTCGAAGTAGGCCACCAGCGACGAGGCGGAGGCCTGGGTCGAGAAGCAGTGGTTGGCCGTGAGCAGGTAGGGGATCGTGGTGGACTCGTCGGTGTCGTTGACCAGTGAGCCGCTGCACAGGTAGGAGAAGGAGCCCTTGGTGAACACGAGGCGGGCCACCGCCTGGCGGAAGTCCTCGATCACGCTCAACGTGGCCGAGTCGACGCACTTGCCGTCGATCTCGCACGCTGTCGCCGACCGGGTGGAGAGGTCGGTCCTCCCGTCGAGGTCGACCAGCTCCATCACGTCGTCGATCCGCGCTCGGAGCGGTGGACCGGTCGCAAGCGAGCTCCGGGGGACGGCGATCTCCACCGAGACCACGGAACCCTCCACCGGCGGGAGCCAGAGGTCGCCTCCTTCCGCCAGCAGCTCGCGGCCGAACGGCCCCTTCGGCCGGCCGTCGGCGCCGCGGGTCCACAGGCGCGCGCCGTCCGGGAGGGAGTCGATCCGGAGATGGGCCCGGAGCGCCCAGGCGGCCTCGACCTCGATCGAAGCAACCCACACGGCGCGGTCGCCGTCGCCGGCGAGCTGCCCGCCCGCCCGGAGAGTGGCTCCGAAGGAGGTCAGGTCCCGAGCGGAGACGACGACCGTTCGCGGGCGCGGAAGGGGCCGGAGGAAGCCGTTCCTCAGGGGCCGGTTGGTGGCCCGGTTCCACGTCTGGAGGGCCTCGAGAGCGCCGCGCGCCGCCTGCTTCGCCGGTGCCAGCCGCGCCAGGGGCTCGAGGGTCGTGAGGTCGAGCGACGGCGGCGTGTCGAGCCGGGAGGGCACCGCCGCGGGCTCGACGACAACCCACGTCCCCGGCGTCTCGACGACCGGTGAGCTCGGCTGGGCGCCGGCGAGCCCGGGGAGGGCGATCCAGAGCGCGACCGTGAGGGCCGCGAGCCCGGCGAGGCCGATCTTGCATCCCATGTCGTCTACCTCCCGTCCCATCCCTGAGGTTGCTTCCATCCTACAGCGCGATGGAGCTGGGGTCTCTCGGCCTCAGACCACGAAGGGGATGAACCGCTTCGCCCGCGCCGCGTACTCGCCGTACTCCGGGTAGGTCCGGCGCAGGAAGCGCTCCTCGAGGAGCATCCGAGCGAGCACCATCGCCGTCGCCAGGAGCGCCGCCGCGACGGCGTCGAGCCTGCGATGGGAGGCCACCCCCGCCCACACGAAGTAGGCGATCGAGGCGTAGATCGGATGGCGCCACCAGCGGTAGGGCCCGGTCGTCACCAGACCGCCCCGGGTGGCGTTGGCGCTGGCGTGGAAGCTGCGGACGCCGAAGGTGACCCGGGCCCAGATCATGAGCCCCACGGCGGCCACCTGGACGGCGAGCAGGAGCGGCTGCCGAGCGAAGAGCTGGTACGTGAAGGCCAGGTAGAGGATCGCGGCCACCAGGACGACGAAGGCCGCGACGGAGCCGATCCTGGCGGCCTGGTCCGCCCGTCCAGAAGCCGGGTCCACCGCGAGCTCCGGCTCGAGGGCCGCTCCGGCCTTGACGAGCCGATAGACTCTGACCTCCGCCACGACCCAGCCCACCGCCGCGCCGGCCAGGGTCGTCACGCCGAGGGCCGTCTTGCCGGCCATCAGGAGGTCGACGCCGGTGACGGTGGCGGCGACGAGCGCCAGGAACGCGCCGATCAGGGTGAGCTTCTGCTTTCGGGTCATTCGAGATCTCCGGGCTCGGGAGTGCCGGCTGGTGCGGGGTCGGCGCGATCGTAACGCACCCGCGCGAAAGGGGGCGAGCTCGAGCCCGCCTTGGCGGTAAGATGCTCGCCGCCTCTCCCGGAGCCTCGGATGACCACGGACTTCATCGACCGCCTCGCCGAAGGCATCCAGGCCCGCGGCACCCCCTGTGCGGTGGGGATCGACCCGCTCTGGGAGCGGTTCTCCCCGGCGCTCCGGCGCGAGCTGGGCGAGGCCCCGGAGAGCCCGGCCCAGGCCGGCGCCGGGCTCGAGCGCTTCGGCGCCCTGGTGATCGACGCGGTCGCGGACCTGGTGGCGGCTGTCAAGTTCCAGATCGCCTACTACGAGGTCTACGGCTCGGCCGGCCTCGCGGCGCTCGAACGCTCGATCGCCGCCGCCCGCGCCGCGGGCCTGCTGGTGATCGTGGACGCCAAGCGCGGCGACATCGGCGCCACCTCCGAGGCCTACGCCCGGGCCTTCCTGAGCGGCTCGGCGCTGTCGCCGCTCGGCGGCGACGCCCTCACCCTCTCGCCCTACCTGGGGAGCGACTCGATCGAGCCCTTCGTCGAGCTCTGTCGGACGACCCGCCGGGGCCTCTTCGTGTGCGCCAAGACCTCGAACCCCGGGGGCGCGCTGGTGCAGGACGTCACCCAGGACGGCCGGACCGTCTACGAGCGCGTCGCCGCCTTCGTCGCCGAAGCCGGGTCCGGCCTGGTCGGGGCCTGCGGCTACTCGAACCTGGGGATCGTGGTGGGCGCCACGGCGGCCGGCCCGGCCCGGGCGCTCCGGCGGCTGGTGCCCGGGACCGTCTTCCTGATGCCCGGCCTCGGGGCACAGAAGGGGGACGCGGCGATCCTCCGCGAGGTGGTGGACGAAGCGGGGCTGGGGGCGGTGGTCGCCGCCTCGCGCTCGGTCACCTTCCCGCACCTCGTCGGAGAGGCGCCGGACGACCCGCGGACGGCGATCCGCGCCGCCTGCCGCGCCTTCATCGAGCAGGTCGCCGCGGCCCTCGGCTGAGGAAGGCCGCGGAGGCGGGCGGCCGCTCCGTCCGCCTCCCGGGGAAGACCCACCCTCCCTACGGACAGGTGGTGAACGCGGAG
>CAZIIB010000315.1:0-5163 GCA_964539125.1 uncultured Thermoanaerobaculia bacterium
ACCCCGCCCGAGCTCGAGGAGGACGTGATCGAGTTCCTACAGGATCTCGCGGCTGCGGGCGTGGTCGAGGCCGTGGACGAAGGGTAGTAGGTGATCCGTTCGTCGACTCAGTCGACGATGGGAAGGAGTGCCCGACGGGCCTCCTGACGCCCGACCTCTTCCAGCAGCTCCTTCTGCTCCTGGGCCGACGGGTAGAGGCTCAGGGGATCACCGGTCTCCAGCTCCGCGAGCCCCGGGCAGAAACCCAGGAGCTTGGCCCATGGACCGTGGAGCTCCATCCGGCGCTTCGCCTCGACGGTCAGGTCACGGATCGTCTCGAGCCCCGTGGAGCGCTCCCAGATCTCTCGGATCGAGGCGTCGTGGAGGTTGCCCACCGGCCGCCGCCACTGAACGCAGGGGAGCACGTTGCCGTAGGGATCGATGGTCAGGCCGGAGGAGCCGGCGCCGCAGTTCTTCTCGACGGCTTCCTGAGGCTGGAGGCCCTCATCGAGTCCTCCGAGCTCCGAGGCGGGGTCGCCGCCCTGAACCGCCGCCCGCTCGGAGAGCTTCTCGAACAGGCGGCGCTTCGAGTCGCGGGAGGCGGTGATTCCCAGGGGTTCGCGGTCGCCGTCGTCGCGAGGGGCGACGATGGGGTTGATGGAGATCGGCACCCCGAACGAGTCGGCGATCTCGAAGAGTCCGTCGATCTCCCCTTCGTTCCAACAGGTCAGCGTGCAGTTGAGCTTCAGCCGCAGGCCGAGGGCGAGGAGCTGGGGGATGTTCTCCATCAGCCGGTCGAAGCTCCCCGGCACCCGGGTCTGGCGGTCGTGGGTCGCGGCCTTGGCACCGTGGAGCGAAAGGTCTACGGCGAAGGGATCGACCTCCTCCTTGAGCCGCCGGGCCACCCGCCCCCGGAGCCCGTGGCCGTTGGACTTGATCCTCAGGAGGAAGCCGAGCTCCCGGGCCTTTCCCCCGAGAGAGAAGAAGTCGGGGTGCGCCAGCGGCTCGCCGCCGGTGAGGATCAGGTTCATGACCTCCATCCGGCGAAGGTCCTCGAACAGCCGGAAGTACTGCTCGGTGCCGAGCGGCGTCCCCGGAAGGCCGACGTCGTTGTAGCAGAAGAAGCAGTCCAGGTTACACCGGTAGGTGAGCTCCACCATGACCGAGAACAGGATGTTCTCCGTCCAGGTCTTGAAGAGGACTCTCTCGAACGCCATGGAGACTGCTCACGCCTCGCGCCACGAGGCGCGGAGGAGACGGCTCAAGATTGCGGGCTCTGGCACTGGACCAGGTTCGCCTTGCCAGGAGGCCTCGGCGTACAGGCCGCCGCCACGGCTTCCAGGGGCTCCCGGAAGAGGATGCGGGGCTTCACGTACGGCACCCGCCCCCGGGCCGGGGAGTCGAGGTCGGTCGTCTCTGAAACGCGCGGCTCTCGCTGCATGCAGCCCTCCAAGGGTCGTTACTTCGAGATCAGGGCCGGGTCCCCGAGGAAGTTGTAGATCGAGAGCATGTCTCGACTCCCTCCGGAGGCGGCGAAACGGGTGAGGGCCTGGAGCACGGCATCGCCGATCCGGCCGTTCTTGGGATCGAAGAGGCCTTCGAAAGCCGAGTGTCCGAGACGCACCGCCTCGGTGTTGTTCGACAGGCCGCTGGGCCCCCAGACCGCGATGGCGCCACCCTCGGGATGGAGCACCAGCTCTTCTCCCAGGCTGGTGAAGCCCGGGTAACCGAAGAAGCCGATGTTGCAGGTGAAGGTCGTCACCACCGGCAGCCGGTCGCCGTTGGACAGGCCGGCCACGTCCGAGGTGCGCAGGAGCCCTTCGGAGGCGAGGCGGTCGAAGCCGCCGTGCCCCACCCAGCTCACCAACCGGGCACCTTGCTGGAAGGCGTCGAGCAGGCCCTGGCGGGCATCGGCGGCGCTGTACGGCTGGGAGAGGTAGATCTTCTCCAGCGCCTCTCCACTGGGCACCAGCGAGGCGAGCGAGTCGCTCGACGCGGGGAAGTCGCCGGCGGAGTCCGGGTTGTCGGCCGCCAGCACCACCCGGTCGGTCCAGGCACCGGCGGGCGCACCCTCGTAGGCTTGGACCTTGGCGAGGTAGGCCTCCAGCTCCTCCGGCGTCAAGACCGGGATGCGGCCGATCGCGATCTCGGGCGCGCCGTCCTGGTTGAAGTCGACGAACGCGTTGTCCGCCGGGAAGAGGCCGTCGGCGGTGGGCGCCATGAGCATCGGCACCGGATTACCCCCGAGCCCCTCGAGGTCGCGGTAGTCCTGGCTCGCCTTGCCCGCGAGGACCACGTACTGCGGCCCGAGGGCCCACTCGGTGTGAGCGTAGGCCAGGAAGGTCCGGATGGCCTCGGGGTCCGAGATCCCGTCGTTGAACTCGTCCATGATGTCCTGAACGTCGACGGTCATGGTCTCGAGCCCTTGAGCCGCTCGATATGCGGCGAGGTCGCGGGCCGCCGGCATCAGCGCGCCGGAGGAGATCACCAGGTAGGACGCCCGATTGGCGGTGTCTTTCAGGCTGGACGGATCGTCGGGGACGAGGGAAGCCACCGAACGGATCCCACCGTCACCGACCGCCAGGTACGTGGTGGTCGGCGAGGAGGGCTCGAAGCTCGCGCGGTAGGTGCCGCCGCTCCCCTGATCGATGCTCACCGCCCCGATCCGCTGGACGTTCGAGGGATCGGACAGGTCGTAGACCGAGATCTCCGGAGCGGTGAATCCGCTCACCGTCACCACGGAGTTGCCGTCGCCGCGCAGCGTCAACTGGTCGCCGGACGCCTGGTACGAGCGGGCGTAGGAGACGTCGAACGAGTCGATGAAGAAGAGCCCCTGCTGGCCCACGACCTCCAGCGTGTTGGCGCCGTCGTGGAGCGTGGCCTGGGAGAGCGACAGGGTGCTGCTGTGGGGCCCGGCGCCGGTCCACGACAGGTGGCCGACGGAGGTACCGTTGACCAGGACGTCGGCCGCGTGCTGCGAGGAATCCATGAGGCCCCAGAGGTGCACCGCCATCGAAGCGGTGCCGGCGGATGGCGCCACGCCCGAGAGATCGAAGGGCAGGCTCCGGTCCCCCAAGGTGGGGCTGCCGCTCTGGATGCCGTCCCAGAACCAGTAGTCGGATCTCGGGTCGGTGGCCAAGGCCGGGCGAGCCAGCACGTCCTTCTCGAAGTGCACGGTGTCGGAGAAGGTCTCGCCGGCCGGGGCGGGCGAGGGACCGGCGCCGCCCACCGTCTCGAGCTCCACCCCCGGCTCCCGGGACAGCCAGTAGACGTTGTCGAGGGTGAAGGGGCTGTCGATGCCTTGGGCGTAGAACAGGATCGCCGAGTCGTTCGGCGCGGCCTGCCACGCTACCGGCTGCCCACGGTGGTTGAGGCTCAGCTTCCCGTTGCGGATGAGCTGCTCCACGTTGGGGTAACCCAGAGCTCCAGCGATGTCCGAGGCGCTCAGGCGGTAGAGGCCGTCTTCGCGCACGCTCACCCGGGCTTGCTGGTGGCTCGCTCCCCCTCCTCCCGAGGAGCTCGGCTTCGCCCTGGCGGCCAGCCGGCTGCCGGCGGCCTTGCTCTCGGCCAGGCGCTGGACCGTGGCCTTCGAGGGCTGGTGCGGCGTGACCGAGAAGGCCTTGTCCAGATGGTGGAAGCCACCTTGCCCCAGGTCCCACTTCACCTTGGTCACGAATGGTCCGTAGCTCCGGCGCCGGCCCTGGAGATCGACCTCTTCCACGCGGTAGGTCTGGACTCTCTGCCAGGCGGACACGGCCTCGTCGGCGAAGCGATAGACGCCGCCGGGGAGCTGGCCGCTGGCGGGGATCAGGTGGTCGTTGGCCTTCTCCCACTGCCTCGTGTCCCGATTGAAGCGGTAGAGATTGAAGCCGACCGTGCCCGCCTCCGCCGCCGTCTCCCACTCGACGACGACCCGCCCCGAGTCCTGGTACGCGTCGACCGAGGTCACCGAGGCGTAGGTCGCGCTGACGTCGAGCTCGCAGGTCGTGGCTAGGGGCTGCGTGACGACCGAAGGTGAGGTGAAGTCGAGGTCGCAGGTCTCTCCCATGGGGCACTGGGAGTCGGCCTCGCAGACCGCGCCGCTTCCCGAGCAGGTCTTGTTGACGTACAGGGTGCTGGTGGTCAGCGTGATGTGCTGGCCGTCCATGGCGCTCGTGCTGGGCGTGTAGAGGAAGCTGAGGCTCTGGGTGTCGCCGGTATCGATGATGCCGGGGGTGTTGGACGCAGAGCTCCCGGGGGTCCATTGGATATCGCTCGGAGCACCCGCGACCGTGCCGTTGACCGAGGTGTAGGAGCAGGTCTCTCCCGACGGACAGTCGCTGTCGGTCGAGCAGCTCGGCACCTGGCAGTACTCTCCCGAGGGGCAGTCGGTGTCGAACTGGCAGGTGGTGGACGTGGTGACCGAGCAGAACCCGGCTCCACCGGAGCAGACGCCCGCGAAGGATCCGCTCTGAGCTCCCGAAAGGGCGTCGTCGACGTCGAAGCGGGTGTAACCGAAGCTGCCGCACCAGAACCGCTCCGGCTGGCTCGTGTCCGGGATGCAGTTCGCAGGCTGCGGGTTGTCGTAGGTGATGGTGCAGGTCACCGGGAAGCCCGGCCGCACCGTGGTCGGCTGCTGGCACGAGCAGGAGAGGGCCATCTCGGCCACCGGGACGTTGGAGTTCAGGCCGTCCTGGCAGTTGCACTTTGCCGAGGTCCCGGGAACCGCGAGCTGCGTGCGGCAGGTCGGATCGGACGAGGCCGAGCACAGCTGCCCGGTGGGGCAGTTGGCGGCGGTGGTGCAGGGGTCGCCGCTGCCCTGGCAGGTCAGGTTCTGGCAGGTCTGTCCGGGCGAGCACGGGATGACGGGCGAGGTGGCGTTCGAGCAGTAGTTGCCGGTGTCGTTGCCGTCGCCGTCCACGCAGGTGCCGGCGCAAGTCTGCCCGGTGGTGCAATCCGCGTTGGTCGTGCACGTGGCGCCGTCTCCCGAGCAGATGCTGCAGCTCGGCGCCGTGCAGGTGCCGCCGAGGCCGCACTCGGCGTCGGTGACGCACTGCTGGCCGGGGACCGTTCCGCCGACGCAGGTCTTGCTCGGGCAGGAGATGTCGGTGCTGTTCTGGCCCCAGCTCGAGCAGGTCGGGATTTCCATGAAGCCGTCCTGGTCCGCATCGATGCAGGGGAGGGTGACGGGATCCTGGAAGTCGA
>CAZIIB010000316.1:0-5159 GCA_964539125.1 uncultured Thermoanaerobaculia bacterium
GGCTCGGGCGTCCTCGACCCGCCCGCGGGCGTCGGCCAGGGCCGCGGAGTCGCTCGCCAGGCGCACCCGGGCGCTCAGGAGGTCGGGGGTCAAGGGCTGACCGGCGCGGGTCCGCTGCTCGAGCAGGGTGACGTAGTGGCGCAGGCGCCCGAGGCCGTCCTCGCGCACCTCAGCCTCGCGTTGGGCGGCGAGCAGGCGGGCGAAGCTCTCGCGGACCTGCTGGTCGACGTCGGCCACGGCCTGCCGGTAGCGCGCCTGGGCCACGCGCACGTCGGACCGGGCCTTGCGCTCCTCGGCCTGCAAGCCGCCGCCGTCGTAGAGCGTTTTCTCGGCGACGATCTGTACGCGCTCGTCCCCCCGGTCGGTCACGACCGGATCGTAGCCGTTGCCCGGCGCCACCCACAGGTCGCCGTCGGCCGACAGGGTCACCCGTCGCTGCGCCTGGGCCTCGCGCACGCGTTGCTCGGCGATCCGCGGGTCGAGCGCGGCCACCGGCAGCCGGGCGTTGGCCTGGCGGGCCCGGGCGAGGGCTTCGTCCAGCGTCAGGCCCTGCGTGCCGGCGCCACCGGAGCCGGAAATCAGAGCGAGCAGAAGACAGGTGAGGAGGGCACTCATGGGGGATCGACGGGGACTGGATGACGGGACCGCCGCGGCGACGACTCCGGCGTCGCCCGGCCGGTCATGCAAGCTCATCGCAGGAGGATGAAACCTCTCTTTCAGCTCGATGACGAGTCTGTAAGAAAGCGATCGCCCAGCGGCAACCGGACGGTCACGGAGGCGCCGCCGAGGTCGCTGGCTCCGAGCCTGGCCTCCCCGCCGTGGGCGCGCGCCACGGCCCGCACGAGAGCGAGGCCGAGGCCGAAGCCGGAAGACCCGGTGTCGCGGACGGCCCGCTCGAAGGCGCGACCACCGAGCTCCGGCGGGAAGCCGGCGCCGTCGTCGGCGACCTCCAGGAGTGCCTCGCCGGCGGCCGTCCGGGCCACTCGCACCTCCACCCGCGTCCCTCCCCGCACGTGGTGGAGGACGTTGTCCAGGAGGTTGGCGACGGCGCGCTGCAACAGGTGGGGATCGGCCCGCAGGGGTAGCGGTTCGGAGGCCCGGAGGGCGAGCTCGAGGCCTCGCTCTTGGGCCGCCGGAGCGTAGAGGTCGACCAGCTCGGCCGTCAGGCTCACCAGGTCGACCGTGTCGCGCCGCAGGCGTAGCGCCTGCCCCTCGGCCTCGGCGACGTCGAGGATCGCCTGGAGCATCGCCGACAGTCGGTCGAGGCCCTCGACCGCCTCCGCGACCTCGACCTGCCAGTCGGCGCCGGCGCCACCCGCGAGCGCCACCTCGAGCCGGCCGCGGATGACCGTGAGGGGGGTGCGCAGGTCGTGGGCGGCGTCCTGGGAGATGCTGCGGCTCTCCCTGACGCCGGCGGCGATCCGGTCGAGCATGGCGTTGAGCGTGCCGGCGAGCTCGCCGATCTCGTCGTCGGCACCTCCGGACTCGAGACGCCGGCCGCTCTCCGGCTGGTCGATGGCGGCGGCGGCGCGGGTGATGGTCTCGACGCGGCGCAGCGCCCGCCGCACGCTCCACCAGGCGAGGGACGATCCGGTCGCCACGACCACCGCCCAGAGCGCGGCGAGCAGCGTCGCGATTCGCGCGAGAAGGGGCTGGATGGTCGGTGGGGTGACGCCGATGACGATCCCCGGGGAGCCGGGGGGCCGCCAGGAGACGATACGGAGCGACCGCGGCGAGCCGGCCAGCGGCAGGGTCGCCGCCCCGGCGCGGCCTTCCCCGAGCGCGGCGAGCAGCGCCGAGGGATCGTCCACGCCCGCCCAGGCCACGGCCGATCCGTCTCGAGCGGTGACCACCAGGACCGCCTCGTTCACTCCCGGAGCGAGCGCGGGGCTGCCGGCGAGGCCGAAGAAACGCAGCAGGTCTCCGCGCTCGGTCTCGATCCACCCCGAGAGCTCGTCCCTCGGCACGTCCCGGGCCTCCGCCGCGAGGTCGGCGGCCTCGCTGCGCAGCACGGCGTCGAGCTGCTGCCGGACGAGCCGCGCGGTGACGCCGTAGGCGACCCACAGCGCCGCCGCGCTGCCGATGGCGAAGGCGAGGATCGCGGGAGCCGTCAGGCGCCACGCCGCGCTCCGGCGTCTAGTCGGCATCGGCGCGCAGCACGTAGCCGACGGCCCGCACGGTGTGGATCAGAGGCGGCCAGGCGTCGCGGTCGACCTTGGCCCGCAGCCGGTGGATGTGGACGTCGACGACGTTGGTCGAGGGGTCGAAACGCATCTGCCAGACGTGGTCGAGGATCATGGTGCGGGTGAGGACGCGCCCCGGATTCCTGGCCAGATACTCGAGGAGCTGGAACTCCCGGGGGGAGAGGGGGAGGCGCTCGCCGCGGCGCCGGGCCTCGTGGCGCAGGAGGTCGATCTCGAGGTCGGCGACGCGAATCGCCGTGGTCTCGGCTTCGGCACCGCGCTGGCCGGAGCGCCGCATCAGGGCGCGAAGACGGGCGACGAGCTCCGCGACGGCGAACGGCTTGGGCAGGTAGTCGTCGCCGCCGCTCTCGAGGCCCTGGACGCGGTCTTCGACGGAGCGGCGGGCGGAGAGAATGAGGACGGGCGCGTCGACGCCGCGGCGGCGAAGGGCGTCGATGAGCTCGAGCCCGTCGATGTCCGGGAGGCCGAGGTCGATGATCACGGCGTCGTAGGGGCCTTCGACGGCCGCGACGAGGGCCGAAGAGCCGTCGCTGACGCCGTCGACGGCGAAGCCCGCCTCGTGGAGGGCCTGCTCGAGGAACTCGCGGATCTTGTGGTCGTCTTCGACGATCAGAGTGCGCATGGAAGGCCTTTCGAGGCTCGGTGAGCAACAGTAGCAGCAGACAGCCCACGAAACCTTCGCCGCGCTCGTCAGTACAAAGGGTGTGAACGGCTGGCCGGAGCAGGCCGGGAGCAGGCCGGAGGCCGCGAACGCACCCGGAAAGAGAGTGCAGATGCCATGTGACGCGAGGCTGGCCTGGGCGGTGCTCGCCCTCTGGGCCGCGACCCCCGTGGTGGCCCCGACGCCGCTCCAGGCCGCCTCCGCGCCGGCCGAGCAGGCCCCCGACCGGGCCGAGCCGCGGACCTTCGAGGTGCACCCGCTCGACCCGGAGGGCGGCGGGATCCACGTCGACGGCAAGCTGGATGAAGCGGCCTGGCAGGTACCTCCGACCTTCACCCTCGACTACGAGACCTATCCGGGGGACAACGTGGCGCCGCCGGTCCGGACCGAGGTCTGGATCACCTACGACGCCCACGACCTCTATGTCGGGGTGCGCGCCCACGACCCGGAGCCGGCGAAGATCCGCGCTCACCTGCGCGACCGGGACAACGCCTTCCAGGACGACTTCGTGGGCGTCGTCCTCGACACCTTCAACGACGAGCGCCGCGCCTTCGAGCTCTTCGTCAACCCCCTCGGGGTCCAGATGGACCTGAGCCAGAGCGACGTGACCGGCAACGAGGACGAGTCGTGGGACACGCTCTGGGACTCTTCCGGTCGGCTGACCGGTGAGGGCTACGAGGTCGAGATGGCGATCCCGTTCTCGTCGCTCCGCTTCGCCCGCGGCTCGGGACCCAAGACCTGGGGAATCGACTCGGTGCGCATCTGGCCCCGCGACCAGCGGGTCCGGATCGGGCTCAACGCCCTGCCGCGCGGGCGCAACTGCTACCTCTGCTACACGGCCAAGCTCCACGGGTTCGAGGGGATCACGCCGGGGCGGAACATCGAGCTCGACCCCACCCTGACCGCCGACGACGTCGCCCGGCGGCCCGACGGCTCGGTGCCTTTCGCCACGCGCGACGACCAGGAGCTGGGGCTGACGGCCCGTTGGGGCCTCACGCCGGGGACCACGCTCTCCGGCGCGCTCAACCCCGACTTCTCCCAGGTCGAGGCCGATGCGGCGCAGCTCGAGGTCAACACCCAGTTCGCCCTCTTCTACCCCGAGAAGCGCCCCTTCTTCCTCGAGGGCGCCGACCTCTTCGACACCAAGCTCTCGGCGGTCTACACCCGGACCATCGCCGACCCCGACTGGGGCGTCAAGCTGACCGGCAAGTCGGGCAAGAGCGCCTACGGGGCGATCGTGGCTCAAGACGCCCGCACCAACCTCCTGATTCCCGGCAGCCAGGGCTCTCGCCTCGGCGAGCTCCACCGGGAGAACACCTCGTCCATCTTCCGCTACCGGCGGGATTTTTCGGGCTCCTCGGCGGTGGGCGCCCTGGTCACCAGCCGCGAAGGAGACGGCTACCACAATCACGTCGCCGGGGCGGACGCGCTCTTTCGCTGGCACGAGGGGGACGCCTTCCGGATCGAGGTCCTGGGCTCGGACACGGCCTACCCGGTCGAAGTCCAGGAGAGCCTGGGCCAGCCCGACGGCGACCTCCGCGGCACGGCGATGCGCCTGGCGTACCAGCACCAGACCCAGGCCTGGATGGGCTACCTCCTCTACAACGACGTCTCCGGCGACTTTCGCGCCGACCTCGGCTTCATTCCCCAGGCCGACTACCGGATGGGATACGGCCTCGTCGAGCGCTACTGGTACGGCGAGGAGGGCAAGACCTGGTGGAGCCGGTTCACCCTGGGCGTCGAGTCCACGTGGAACTACGACTACCAGGGACACCCGCTGCAGCGCCAGGTCGCGCCGTACTTCCAGCTCAACGGGCCACGCCAGTCGTGGCTCCACGTTTACCTCGGGCTCGGCCCGAGCTACTTCGACGGGCACGTCTTCGACCGCAACTTCGTCCTGGTGGACGGCGAGATCCAGGCGACGCCCGCGGTCTACTTGAGCCTCCACAGCCGGATCGGCCAGGAGATCGACTACGACAACACCCGCGACGGCGACATCGTGCGCCTCGTCCCGGGGGCCCGGTTCGAGGTCGGCCGCCACCTGCGGGTGACCCTCGAGCACAACTACGAGACCCTGGGCGCCGAGGGCGCAACGCTCTACACCGCGAACCTCACCGACCTCAGAACGACCTACCAGATCAACGTCCGCACCTTCGTGCGCCTGGTGACCCAGTACTTCGACCTCGAGCGCGACCCGGCCCTCTACACCTTCGCCACCAAGGCGCACCGGAGCACGCTCTTCAACCAGCTCCTCTTCTCCTACAAGGTCAACCCGCAGACCGTCCTCTTCCTGG
>CAZIIB010000317.1:0-5142 GCA_964539125.1 uncultured Thermoanaerobaculia bacterium
CGTTGTTGATCCCGGGGATCGAGTACGGGATGATGAAGTTCCCGAGGATCCAGTTGAGATCGGTCCAGACGAAGGCGGCGATCAGGTACCACAGGCTGGTGTAGATCCTCTGCTCCTTGCGGCGCGCGATGGTCATGAAGAACTGGTAGGTCACCGCGAGCATGCCGATGAAGATCAGGATGTCGATGAGCAGCGGGAACTCGCCGGCCTCGATGCCCTGGTTGTAGCCCAGGGCGAGCGAGACGAAGCCGGCGGCGAGGGACAGGTTCCAGACCCAGACCAGTGGGCGGCTCAGCTTCTCCGCGTACATCCGCACGCCGGTGAGCCGGGGCACGATGTAGTAGCAGAGACCGATGAACAGTGTCGAGAAGACACCGAAGATCACCCCGTTGACGTGGATCGGGCGCAGGCGCCCGAAGGTCAGGTAGGGGGAGGTGCCAAGGAAGTCCGGGTAGGTGAACTTGGTGGCGACGATCACCCCGATCGTGGGCGCGAACATCACCCAGAAGAGGCCCCAGTAGAGCCACTGCCGGATGAGCGGCTTGTCGATCAGGGCGTCGAGATCGGGATATGGGGAGGAGTCTTCGTTCATGACGAGGTCCGGGTTCCCGATCTCTACTTCTTCAGCGTGACGTCGACGGTGGCCGTCCCCCCCGCCGTGACGGTGACGCTCTGGGTGGTCTCACCGAGGTTCTCGTGCCAGACCTTGACCGTGTACGTGCCCGGGGGCACGTCGGTGATCTCGAAGGCACCGGAGCTGTCGGTGACGGCGAAATACGGATTGGGCAGGACGTCGATGTAGGCACTCATCCACTCGTGGGCGTCGCAGTTGACCTTGAGCAGGGCCGCCCGGCGCAGGACGCGGTGGTCCTCGATCGGGTGGTACATCTCGTCGCCTTCGTGGAACGAAAGCGCGTCGTTGAGCAGGGTGCGGTTGCCGAGGCGGATGTGGGTGTTGTGGAGCACCGGGTCCTTGTTTTCGAGCTCGAAGGTCTGCCCCTCCATCGCGGCCAGCACGTGGGGGTGGAACGCGCAGCCCTTGTTGGCCAGCGCATAGGAATCCTCGGGCGCCTTGCCCTGGCTCACGTCCTCCACGGAGACCACGGCCCACTCGACGCCGTGAGTCTTCGGGTCCACGACCGTGGCGTCGGGGTTCGGTACGGTGTCACCGCAAATGTCCTGGTTCTTGGTGGTCTTGATCGTGCCGACCTCGGGGACCGGACCGTCGAAGGTCACATGCCCGGAGATCGTGCCGCCGTTGGCCGGAGGCGAGACCTCGTAGGCGGGCGCGGCCCCGACCGCGGCGATGGCGCCTGCGAGCACAAGGCAGGCTACGAGGGTCCAGCGGATCCGACGACTCTGCTTTCTCGCTTGCTCCATACCGTCCTCCATCGAACAGCGTTAGAGAAACCCGGTCGCGGAGCGGCTCGACCACCGAGGGACGGTCCTGCGGTGCAGCCGGCGGCACCCGCCGGGGCGGCTCTCCAACCGCTCCTCGCGAGCTGCCGGAGGCCACGCGATCGTCGATCGAGCCCGCCCGGAGGCGGGTGGTGGTGGGCTGTCCATGCCGAGCAATACGCTGTCTCTACCACCGCGCCCGGTGGCTGTCAAGCGCGGCTCCCCCGGGGAGAGTCGTGGGCCGTAACTCCCTGAAGGCTCACGTCTTGACAAAGCTGAGCTTCTCTGTTACTCATTCCCCCAGCGGATCTGTCATTTGCATACAGACTGGAGGTGAGCGATGAAGACGCTTCGCGCGTGGCTCCTCACGACGGTGGCGGCTGCCCTGGCGGTCGTCCTGTCGACCCCCGCAGCGCAGGCCTTCCCGGCGTTCGCCCGGCGAACCGGCCTGCGGTGTACGGCCTGTCATGAGCTCTGGCCCGTGTTCGACGACACGGGCAGGGCGTTTCGCGACAACGGTTACCAGATGAGGCTGGGCAAGGACAACCCCACCGAGAACCCCTTCTCCTACTG
The DNA here is from genome assembly GCA_964539125.1 of uncultured Thermoanaerobaculia bacterium. GTDB lineage: Bacteria > Acidobacteriota > Thermoanaerobaculia > Multivoradales > DATKCC01 > CAVUBL01. The sequence continues at coordinate 1,972 of CAZIIB010000317.1, forward strand.
GCCGGTGGCGATCCGCATCACGCCCAACTACGAGTACGACACCGTCAACAACCAGGAGACGGACCAGGGCAAGAAGACGTTCCAGAACGGAGGTATCGCCGACGGCGCCATGGACCTGCTGATCGGCGGCAACCTCAACAACAATGTCTCCTACCTCGTCGTGCCCACGGGATACGCCTCGGACGGCGTGGTGAACCTCGAGTCGTTCTGGGTATACTTCACCCGCGTGTTCGACGACTCCGACTGGTTCAACGTCCGGATCGGCAAGCACGAGGTCGACCTGCCGGTCTCTGCCCACAGAGGGATCAACCTCACCAACCCCTACCTCATCTACGGCTACCACCCCTTGGGGGACGCCGAGGTGGCGGGCGCCTTCGCCCTCGACGAGAACCAGCGGGGCATCGAGATCATGGGCCACGACCGGGGGTCGCTGACCCGCTACAGCGTGTCCATCTTCAACGCCAACGACTCGCCGGGAAGCAAGGGCGCGTGGGACTCCCGCGGCCTCTACGGACACTTCCAGAAGTACTGGGTGCTCGATTCCTACACCGTCTCCGAGGTCGAGGTGGGAGCCTTCGCCACCTCCGCGGAGTACCCGACCAGCTTCCTCACCGAAGGCGGCGAACCCATCGACGGCACCGGCAGCAACCTCAAGTCGACCGAGCGCTGGGGCCTCGAGGGCCAGGTGACCTTCGGTCCCAAGTGGACGCCGTTCCACGTCTGGGCGGTCTGGGCCCAGGGCAAGGACGACAAGGGCCTGTACGGCCCCGGCGCCCGCGACGGCAAGTGGAACGGCGGCTTCCTCCAGGCCCTCTGGGTGCCGCCCACCGACGGTCTGCACTGGGGCTTCTTCGGCCGCTACGACTTCATCCGCAACTCGCAGCAGCCGTTCACCGACGTCCCGAAGAGCCTCAACGACCAGGACCAGTACACCATCGGGATGAAGCACACCATCGCGTTCTTCAATCGCGACGAGTACGCTCTCCACGTGGAGTACTCCACCGACAAGATGAAGCATGCCGCGTTCGATGGCTCCGACCTCACGGTGTCGAGCACCTTCGTCGGCATCGACTTCGCGTTCTGATGCTGGCTGGAAACAGAATGGAGACTCAGCCATGAAACGGATCAGACTCGCCACTCCGATCCTTGCCGTCGCGCTGCTCGCCGCCACCCCCGCCGTCGTCCGCGCGGAGCAGGCCGGCGACCCCGCCCACGGCAAGCTGGTCTACGAGCGGTACTGCCTTTCCTGCCACGGAGAGCTCGGCAACGGCGAGGGCGAGTTCGCCCAGTGGATCAGCCCCAAGCCGCGCGACTATCGCCAGGGGACCTTCAAGTGGCGCTCGACGCCCTCGGGCTCCCTGCCCACCGTCGCCGACCTCGAGAAGACCATCGAAGACGGCGTCTACGGCACCTACATGCCCACCTGGTACACCATCGGGCATCGGGGGCGCCTCGACGTGATCGCCTACATCCAGCAGTTCTCGGACCGCTGGCAGGACGAGAAGCCCGATCCCTCGATCGAGATCCCGCCGGAGCCGCCCAACGACCAGGCCTCGATCGACAAGGGCAAGAAGCTCTTCGTGGCCTTGAAGTGCGCCCAGTGTCACGGCGACAGCGGCCAGGGCGACGGCCCCTCGTCGCACGAGCTCAAGGACGATTGGGGCCAGAAGATCGAGCCCGCCGACCTGACCAAGGGCCACTACAAGTGCGGCAACACGCCCAAGGACGTCTACCGGGTCTTCATGACCGGGCTCAACGGCACGCCGATGCCGAGCTTCGACAGCCAGATCAGCCCCGAGGACGCCTGGGACCTGGCGCACTTCATCTGGAGCCTGGGGCCGGGTGGCGTGAACCACCCCCAACCCCCCCAGATCGCCGCCAAGTAACGGCGATCGAGCGCAGCACAGAAGTCGATCCACCCGGGACCGTTCCGAACGGAGCGGTCCCGTTGTCTTTGTCCGTTCGTCGAAGGGAAGCTCGACCCCTGGAGCGCTTCCGGGTGCTATCTTTGGCGGTCCCATGGACGGACCGCACCTCCAGAGCCGGCTGGTGACGCTGTTGGCCGAGTCGCGGGCGCTGGAGCTCGAACGGTTCGACGACGAGACCGGCGCCACGATCCTCCGTCGGGTGGTCCCCGAGGTCTCGAAGCTCCTGGAACGAGGTCGTCAACTCCTCGGGGAGATCGAGGATGCCTGCTCCTCCACCGAGGCTCCCGCAGCCTCTTGGGCCCTCCCCGATCGGGTCGAAGAGCTGGAGAATCTCTGCTTCTACGTCGCGAGGGAGTGGAAGGACGCCCTCGAGGGGCTCGAGCGCCTGTCCGAGACCCAGGCCGGCTGGAGCTGTCTCGTGCAGATCGAGCGCGCCCGGGACCGACTGATCCGCGGCCTCCTCGCGGTGGAACGAGGGGTCGCGGAGGTCGCTGGGTCGGACTCCCGGACCGGCGATGTCGACCTCCTCGACGAGGCGATCGAGGTTCGCCGGACCCTCACCCAGTTCCGGCGTGAGATCCGAGGCGCTCCCAGGGTCCGTCCCGAGACCGAGGATCTCGAGCGCCAGCTTCGGCACGCCGCGAGGGCCCTGGCGCGCCTGCTCGACCGCGAGGAGCTCGCTCGTCTGCGGGCGGCCGAGCGTCACCTGGCGCGGGATCTCCATCGCCGGGTCGAGGCGTGGCTACGGGACGGGGCCGAGGGGCAGGAGTCGGGCGGAGCGGAGGGTCTCTGGCAGGACGTGGTCAACTTCGCCGCGCTCCTCTGGAACGTCAACCACCGGGGCGAGCTCGTGGCGGGAGACCTGGCCCTGATCACCGAGGTGCAGGAGGAGCTGGACTCCGCGGCGCCTCGAAAGCTGCTGCCGGCCTCCGCAGCGGCTCGCCTCCAAGCCCTGTTCGGCCGCGACGACGAGCTGGACGATCTGCTCGAGGCGACGGCGGAATCGGACCGGGTCCGGGAGCGGCTCGTCGAGGTGCGGGAGTCCCTGGTGCGGGAAAGAACGCCGCAGCCCCTGTCGGGACCCGGCCTGCCCCGAGAGGCAGACGCCGGGTGAGCCTGCGGGCTAGAGTCCCAGGTCCTCCAGGCTAGCCGCGTCGAGCACCCCCGCCGCGAGGCGGGAGAGCTCTTCGGAGGAGGTGAGGGCGCGGACCCGCGCCACGGTCGTGGCGGGCAGCGGCCCGAA